>JAIUYC010000808.1 GCA_020216575.1 Coleofasciculus sp. S288
CATCGATCGCTTTGTTGCGATCAATAATTCCTTTAATATCCTGTAGATTTGCCCCTGCCATATCAATAAATTTCTCGATAACGCTTAGCCAAAAAATGTCCCACGATGTTTAAAACCAAAGTCATTAGCACAAGGGTAAGCCCAGCGGCAAAAATCGTTTGGTATTCAAGCGTACCGTGAGGGAGGTCGCCGAGACTCACCTGCACGATATAGGCAGTAATTGTGGCAGCTTGGTCGAGTGGATTCCAAGTAAGATTCGGTTGTAAGCCAGCGGCAATGGCAACAATCATTGTTTCGCCAACCGCACGGGAAGCTCCTAAAATGTAAGCCGCACTGATGCCAGAAATAGCAGCAGGAAAGACGACTCGCCACGCCGTTTGCAAGCGCGTTGCCCCCATAGCATACGACCCTTCTCGCAACTCAACAGGAACAGCCCGCATGGCATCCTCACTGATGGAGCTGATAAAGGGAACAATCATAATCCCCATAACCAGCCCCGCACTCAACATATTAAAACCGCCCAAATTGGGAAGTAATTTTTGCAAAAGTGGCGTGACGAATAACAGTGCGAAGTAGCCATAAACTACGGTGGGAATTCCTGCCAGTAATTCCAAGCAAGGTTTAGCAATTTCGCGCAACTGAGGAGGTGCAAATTCACTCAGGTAAATTGCGGCAATCGTACCTAGGGGTATGGCGACTAGCAAGGCAACCGCTGAAGTAACCAATGTTCCTGACACAAGGGGCAAAATTCCGTAGTGAGCATCAGCAAACAACGGTGTCCATTGAGTATCCGTAAGGAATTCCACTAGGGAAACTTCTTCAAAAAACGCCAGGGATTCAGTGACTAAAATGACGAGAATTGCCAGCATTGTTGCCACTGAGGAAAATGCCGCCAACAATAGCAGAAACTCGATTACCCGTTCCCGCCATTGGCGGAGGAGTTTGGGGGAGAGTTGTATGCCCCTTGAAAGTTGCAGGGATTTTTCAGTCATAAAACCATAGAGAGAACTAATGAGCGATTAGCAACTGACTCGCTGCTAATCGCTCCTCTATATTCAAAACTGAAGGCATCTCGCCTTAAGTAGACTCAGGTAGGAACTTAGCAGCTTTCTCTACCTTGCTAAGACATTGCCAAATTATCAATTTACAATCCCTCGCGAAGAGCAACTCTGCCTGTTTCACCTTTCGCAAAGCGTTCCCTTGCCTTCGCATAATCTGCTGCGGGTAGGGGAACATAAGCAACTTCTTCAGCTAATTTGGCAGCGTTTTGGAGGTAAAACTCGACAAACTCCCTCACTTCAGGTTTTTCAGTTGCCGCTTTCTTGACGTAGATGTAAATCGGTCGAGACAGGGGTTTGTAAGTTCCATTGTTGACTGTTTCAGGAGAAGGTAACACGGCACCTTCAGTTCCTTTCTCATCATCAATCGCTACAGCCTTGAGTCGGCTCTTATTGGCTTCATAATAAGCAAGACCAAAATAGCCAATGGCATTGCGATCGCGGGACACTCCCTGTACGAGAACGTTATCATCCTCACTAGGCGTATAATCCGTCCGACTAGCCTTGGATTCACCCACTACTTCTTCGGTGAAGTAGTCAAATGTACCCGAATCAGCACCCGGCCCAAACAGCTTTAGGGGGGCATCAGGCCAACTTGAGCGTACCTGATTCCACTTGGTGATTTTACCTTGTGCACCAGGCTCCCACAGTTTCTTAAGCTCTGAAACCGTCATGCTTGTCGCCCAAGTGTTTTGGGGATGAACAACGACGGTGAGGGCATCATAAGCGACTGGCAGTTCAATATAGTCAATGCCAGCCGCCTTACACGCCTCCATCTCAGACTCTTTAATGGGACGGGAGGCGTTAGAGATATCTGTCTCTCCAGAGCAGAACTTCTTGAAGCCGCCCCCTGTACCGGAAATACCGACGGTGACTCTGACCGAACCTCTTTTTTGATTCTGGAACTCTTCGGCTACTGCTTCTGTAATCGGATAGACGGTACTAGACCCATCAATTTTAATGGTCGCTGGACTTTGGGACTTAACCGCAGGTACAGCTAAAGCTGCTGTTGCTGAGACTGCTGCGATCGCACTCAATAGCGTTCGGCGGTTAAGCTTAAAATTCTTCTTGTTCACAGGCATACTGTTGTCCCTCTGATCCTAGATTTTTCCAAATCCGACCAGAGACAGAATACAGGTCTAGGGTTAAGGCTTTATAATTTCAGATTAATATTGAGTTAATTTTTAGTTAAATGAGGGCATTATTGACCTAGATCAAATCAAAAGCGATCGCGCCCTAGATAATACCATTGTGATCGCGAGTGTTGGACTTGCCATCAGCGGACTCACCGCCACCGTCGCTACAGCGCATGACCCTCCACTCAAATCCTACACTGACCTTTCGTTCCTGCTATCGCCAGCCTTCGTGTTGAGCATTGCCTTCAGTGCGCCTTTTCTGATTGCCTTGATTGTCCGCCTGTTTCGCCGCTAACCTGATCTACTTCATCATTAATCTTGTAGAGCGCTGCAATCATTGCATCTGACAGAGCTTCAGCAGATGTATCAAACACAATGCGTCCCTGCCTAAGACCAATAATCCGTTGGTAGTGGCTACGGGCAAATTCAATGGCGTGGAGGCTGGTTACTAGAGTTTTGCCGGATTCCTGACTCAACTGGCGCAATAAGTCCATAATCTCGCGACTGCGTTCTGGGTCGAGACTGGAGATAGGTTCATCGGCAAGGATAGCAGTGGGATTTTGGACAAGGACACGAGCGATCGCAACTCGTTGTTGTTGACCCCCAGAGAGGTTATCCGTGCGATCGTAGAGCTTTTCGGGAATGCCTACCTGTGCTAAAGCGTTTGCTGCTGTTTCAACCTCTAAAGGCCATATTAGTGAAGCGGCAGCTTTGAAAAACGACCAGCGACCTAGATGCCCAGCATTAACATTGTGAATCACTCGCAGGTTATCCACTAAATGAAATTGCTGGTAAATCGTACCAATCTGGCGTTGAACTCGACGCAGTGCCTTGGGACGAAGATAAGCGACGTTGCGATCGAGTACCCGAACCTCACCGGAGGTGGGTAAGATTGTACCGTTGAGCAAGCTGATTAAGGTACTTTTCCCCGCACCACTAGAACCAACAAGAGCAACGCGATCGCCTGACCAAATCTTCAAGTTGATATCACTGAGAGACTGGAAACGACCAAATTGTTTGGACACGTTTTTGAGTTCAAAGACTGGTACATCTGATACCATTACCATTTTGGATTTGGGATTGGAGAGAGCATTAAGGTGAGGAGGCTTCAGGAATTCAAATGTGGCAAGTTCTCGTCTCAAATGGTATGAATTGAGTTTAGTTCTCAAGTTGCAATCCATTTAGTCATCAGATAGCGATCGTGGTCTTCAAACCCCACCTTGCGATACAAGCTTTGTGCTCTT
>JAIUYC010000809.1 GCA_020216575.1 Coleofasciculus sp. S288
AGCCTCCCATCCGCTACACCTCTGGAGATGAACAAAACTTATCAATGGTACTTCAAGCTTTACTGTGGAGAGACGATGAATCGCGCCTCAATAAAATCATCTACTCCTGTTTTTGTTCGTGGCTGGGTGAAACGGATGCCACTCGTACCTGACTTGGAAGGCCTTCTGAAAGCAGCTACTACACCCCGGAAACGCATTGCTGTTTATGCTCAAAATGGCATTTGGCACGAAGCTGTAACCGAGCTAGCAAAACTCCGGCTCACGGAGCCGCAAAATTCTACTCTCAATAGCGATTGGACTACTCTCTTGAGCGATGTCGGCTTGGAGAAAGTAGCTGGAGAACCTATTATTGGCAGTGTTTCAGGCAATTAGAGCCAACTTCCTATCAGAACGTAGGGAGCCCAGAAACGTGGAGTTTCGTCATTAACCAAAAGAGCAAGTTGAGCGCGACGGAGCGCTTCGGCTTTAGTTACCGAGGGGTTGGTTAGCTCCTGGTAAAATCGACTCATGAGTTCGGCAGTGGACTGATCTTCAACTGACCACAACGTTGCCAGCGTGCTGCGAGCCCCCGCACGCACGGCTATTCCAGCAAGCCCTAGGGCAGCTCGCTTGTCCCCAGTAGCCGTTTGACAGGCACTGAGAACGAGTAATTCGATCGCCCCAGACTCACTTTGTTCGCGAAGCCGCAGTAAGTTATCAAAATCCTTGGCTTTGAGGAGTTGTTCCCAGGTAAGAATAAATGTCTCCTCGGCCTTAGAACTGAACTCGCCGTGAGTTGCCAGGTGAATCACATTGAAGGGAACCGAGTCAATCTGATTTTGCAGGTTTGTTTTGGTAAAGGACTGGTTGACAAGTTCCTCACTTTTCGGAACCTCAGACTGAATTCGCTCCAATTCCAGTTCGACGTTTTCAAGTGGAGCAAACTCTCGACCTTCGACAATGCGTTGCTCGCTCACTCCACCCGTTAAGGCATTTAATTGATTACGCTGCAAAGGTTTGGGATTGATGAGCTGCAAACCTGGAGCTAGAGCGATCGCATATTTCTCTACCAAATACTGTTCCTGTTTCCCGTCATAGAGGACTGCCATTGGAATATTGCGCAAGTAACCATCCAAGACGAACACTAAGGTTTTTATTGGCGTCTTTTCTAGCTCGGCTTCAATCGGTTGAATCAACCAGCCATACACCTGCTGAGATAATTCCTTAACATCATTAATCCGGTCGGGTTCTCTTAAAAATTGCTGCAATTTCTCTAGCATGCTTTCAACTTCACTTTGGGGTTTGTAAGTCGTGTAGTGACGGAGTTCACTAAGTATTGGTAACTTGAGGATAATTTCAAGCCGATCTTTCAAAATAATCGGGTAGATAACTGCTGCTGTTGAGTCAATTTCATCAACCACTTCATCAATCTGTTGTGGCTTAGCCTGCAAACAAGCTTCCTGGAAGAAGTTCTCTAATTCTGTGAGCTGGAGGGCTTCGATCGCATTCCGGGCTAGTTTTAAGTTTTGTTGACTAACCTCCTCTGTCTCCTTCTTACCCAAAGCCGCAGGTAGGGAAGGGGAGGGTTGCAAGAGTATATCAACGAATTGCCGATAAACCGGTTCCACGTTATCCCTGAAGGAAAACTGAATCTCTGGATTGAGGGCAACCAAATCGCTGCGTAACGAGCTGAGAGTATTAACCGCTTCAGCATAAGCTGCGATCGCTCCAATGCTATCTCCTTTCAGTTTGAGTAAATAACCTAACTGCCATTGCCATAAATAAGTAATGTCGGCGGCTTTAATCTCTTGGGCTACTATTAAAGCTTGCTCGGTAAGCGTTTGAGCATGATTCAGGTTGCGATCGCTAAACCCATTCTCATCCGAAGTTGCATTCAGTCGTGGTGTCTGACACCCAGACACGGGGACACCCAGACACGGGGACACCGCCGCATCACTCTCCGCGTCGAGTACTACGTTTGATCGCAATTTGGTATCAACCTCCAGGTATATCCCACCGAGTGCGCCCAGGGCATAGGCTTCTGAACGCTTGTCCCCAATGCTTTTGGCTTGTTGAACAGCCGTTGCTAGACCTTTAGCAATGTCTCTCCACGAGGGAACATCTGCGGCGGTGGCTTGTTTTAGACACACCAGACTCTGAGCCAAGTTAATCTGAGCGTAGATTGCTGGTTGACTAGGAGATACCTTGCTCAGTACCAACTTTAGGTCGAACCCTAGCCTGTGTGCTTCTGGCCAGTTCTGGAGTTCCAGCAATACGCTCAGTCGATTGAGTTGTGGCTGGATTTGTGCGAGGGGTGAGGTAGCTAAGGTCGCCGCTTCTTGATAGGATTGTGCAGCCTGTTGATAAAATTTTAATGCCTCACCAGAGCTGGGTCTGCTTATACAATGTAACGGTGTAGGCTGCTCAAAACTTGTCGTATCTTGTAGGGTTTGCTCTCTGTTGCCTAAAGCTCGTTCGGTATTACCTAAACTCAGTAAGACAGCAGCAACTTCCGAGGGAGATTGCAATCGTCTAGCTACACCTAAGCTTTGTTTCAAGACTTTCTGAGACTGCTCTAGATCGCCGATTAATTGGAGAATATCACCCAGGCTGCGCAAAGTGGTGGCTTTGATCAGAGAGTCAGGTTGTTCTTCAAGGGAAAAGGCAAGTTCCTGTAGACTCTCCCTCGCTTGGCGGTAAAGCCCCAAAGCTTGCTGGGCTTGAGCTTGGTTAATCTGGCTGCGGATTCTCCCTAGTTCGTCACCCACTCGATCATAGGCATTAGCTGCTTGTTTCCAGGTTTCTAGAGCTTGTTCGGCGCTTCCTAATTCCAGTTGCAGTAACCCTTGAACGTCTAAGGTTTGGGCGAGGATGTTTAATTGGTCTTGTGAGTCGCCAATAGCTTGGTCAGTCTGTAACAAATTCAGGCTTTGTGTAATATATTCAATAGCCTTGTTCCACTGTCCAAGTTGCTTGCAGGCTAAGGAGAGATTGCTCAAGGCGATCGCTTGTCCCAGTTTATCTCCTCGATCTTGGAACGCCTCTGCTGCCTGTTGCAAAACTGTTACCGCTTCCGAGTACCGCCCAGCATCATAGAGTTTTCGACCTTTTTCAAGTAAGGGCGGGTTTGACTCAGTTATCTGTTTTCCCGCTGTCATGTTTGTTAAACCCGTCCCTGCGGCATCTGGCTGATTTTGGGCAAATTGAGTGACGCTAGAAACGTTGGCGTTAGCTTGTGTGTGAGCTTTTGGAAACGCGAAAGCAAAGGCGATTTGGATGCTTGGATTTGGACTAAACCCGCAGGCGATGAAAACAGCAGCCCCCAAGGCAAGTAGGATTCTCCTCAGCCACTTTCTACTGTAGAAGCGGCGTGGGCGAACCACAGCGGCAAGCTTTAAAAAGAAATGCACTGCACGGAAAAGTCCTGTTGGGTTGCAGATATAAACAAACAAAAGGGTG
>JAIUYC010000810.1 GCA_020216575.1 Coleofasciculus sp. S288
ATTGCCCTGACTCTGTTTTTCTCCTATCCCATGTTTACGGCGTTATTGTCCTGGCGGTTTTTTGGGAACCGTCCCACGCCCTTACGGTGGGGAGTCATGGTGGCTATTTTGCTGGGTAGTGCGCTGACCATGCCCGTTGTTCATACCTCTGTGAGTCAAAACACCTGGATCGGCATTCTGCTGGGGCTGGCTTCCGGATTTACCTATGCCTTTTACACCATCCTGGCGCAAAAAAGCTTTGAAACCATGCATCCGGTGCCGTTTACCTGGCTGAGTTTCACGATCGCCCTGCTTTTGTCTGGGATCAGTTTAATTCTAGGGAACCTGCAGGATGTCCAACTTCCCTGGCTAGCTTTATGGATCGGTGGACTGTTATCAGCAACTTTTACCTTTGGCGGACACCTGCTGAATAATTTTGGCATCCGGCTGATTGGAGCCACCTCTGCGTCTATGGTTGCGGCTACTAACCCCGCCCTGACCGTTGTGCTGGCCTGGTTTACCATCCAGGAAACCTTAACCAATGTTCAGCTTCTCGGCGTACTGATCGTTACCCTCAGCGTTGCCCTGCTCAGTCGGGAGCACCATTCCCGCCGCTAACTCCCATCTACAGAAGCGGTTTATCGCGTTTCTACCCACGCTCCTGATCCCCGATTCTCCCTCTCTTTTCCCTCTTATCTTTTCGCCTTCCTCGCATCCCGCCCCTCACGCGGTAAGATTGGTAGGGACAGTCAGTGCTTTAAAATTGTTCTTAACAAATCCAACAGTGATTAAGAGTTGATATGGAAAACGGGCTTCCAGTTGTTTATATCTCGATCCTGCTGCTGTTGCTGAGTGCGGCAGCCTGGGCGATCTTTCGGCAAATTCTCAAAACACGCAAGATTGAAACCACCTTAGGCAAGTTACAAAATAAGCTAACGAAAGAAAAAGGTACGGCTCAGGAATATTACGAATTGGGGAGCCTGTATCTGGATAAGCGAGTTTATTCTCAGGCGATCGCCCTCTTCCAAAAAGCCTTGAAAGCAGAGGATTTACCGGAACAAGAAAGCGCATTAGTTTACAATGCCCTGGGGTTTGCCTACTTTGCTCAGGAGCAATACGATCTCGCGATCCGGCAGTACAAAGAAGCGTTGAAGATCGATCCCACTTACGTTACAGCGTTGAATAACCTGGGCCATGCCTACGAGCGCAAGCAGTTAACCATGCCTGCTTTAGAAGCGTATGAACAAGTGCTCAAACTGGATCCCCAAAATACCACCGCAAAGCGACGGGCTGACTCTTTACAAAAACGAGTGGTTCCCTCAACTTAGGCAAGATTGAGAATGGGATTGTGGCTGTCACTGCTTACGGGGTGATGGGGAGCATCACCTTTCCTTTACTGTTCGAGGTGGACAAACCCAGAGAACGTCTGAAAGCCGGAGAGACTTATCGCACCAAACCAGAGATTGCCGCTCGGATGATGAGCTATGTTTATTTGTGGTGTATGAGCCAAGGAGAAAAAAGGGCATATCCTGCTGGATAAGACAAAAAAGACCCAGACGAGGATACACCATGAATGACGACAATCTTATTGCACTCCCAGCAGTAGAGACAACGGAATCGTTTGACGATGCGCTGACGGCGCTGGTACGGCAAGGTGCCCGGCAAATCATTCGGCAAGCAGTAGAAGCAGAATTGCAGGAGTTTTTAGGCCAATACCAACCTCGTAAGGATGGGTAGGGACGAGCAGCGGTAGTTCGCAACGGCTACTTGCCAGAGCGCACCCTTATGAGCGGGGTCGGGGAGGTAGAAATCCAGGTACCCAAGGTCAGAGACAGTAGTGGCAGTGGCATCAAATTCAATTCATCGTTGTTGCCGCCCTCTCTCAAGCGAGCCAGAAGTGTGGAAGCGGTGTTGCCCTGGTTGTACTTGAAGGGGATTTCAACAGGGGATTTTTCAGAAGCATTGGCCGCACTGCTAGGATCTCAAGCTCCAGGGCTATCAGCCAGCACCAGAGGAATGTTAGACATAAGCGATGAGAAGAGTGACTTTATCTATTTTCCCTGTCATTTACAAAAATGGACTACCAGAAGCAAGTATTTGAAATACTTAGATACAGAGTTCATTCCAGATGGCTCCCACAGGAAGTTTGCGGCATAACGTTCCGGTTGAGCGGCTGCTAGTAACCTTTAAATCACCGCCAAGATCTCTCAACAGTCCGCTCCAACCGGGTTGTTATGCGGCACTGCTCACTATTCATTAGTATCTACTTGCTTCAATTGTGGTGATAGATGTACAAGCTGCTTTGTATTAAAGTTAGCAACAAAGATATCTGTGACTTCAATAGTGGTTCTATCCAAATCCCTCTCTTGGAGAGGCGAAATTGCCTCCTGAAGATCAGAAATATTCTGGACAAGACGACCGGTTTGGCAGGACTGTAGATGCTGATAAAATGCTCCCCAGCGGTAATAGGGATCTAAACTTCCAACATCTAGCTTATTAACATAAGGAAACGCTGAACTTAGAATTCTGAGATAATGAAGACCATTACGACCATCAGAAACGCTCTGTAAATCTGACAAACCATAGTAAATCCAGGGAAAGTGGACTAAACGACAGTGTTGGCGTTGGTCGAGTTTCCAGTAATTTACTGAATTGTGGTACAGCGCTTTGTACTGTATTCCAAACAACTTAATCAAAGCATCATCAACCCCAAATATATGATCTGCTGGTAAATAACGCTCTATTCCTTGTTCTACGGGATAGACAACAATATCGAAACCAGCATTGAGAAAAAACTCCTCTATTTGTCGGCTTGTCCAATATTCAACTTGACGTTCATAAACAAAGGTTTTGGCTACCATACAACTACCGCTGATGTGCTTCCATATAAGCCCGCAACAACTGATTGATTTGAGTTTGATAGCCACGTCCCTGAGACTTAAACCAATCCAAAACATCGCTATCGATACGGAGTGTAACCTGGGTCTTTGCTTTTGCAACGGGTAAACCACGTCGCACTATTGCTTTTGCAAACATCTCTGGTGTAACTTCTGGGCAGTCTGAGAAATCAATATCTTCGTCCGTCATAGCATCTAATCGCTGCCAATCAGTTTGAGAGTTGCTCGAAGTAGGCTCGCTGTTCATATTTCGTTGCCTTTCTTGCGGAAATAATACGGGTATAATCCTCTCGTTCGGTATGGACAACAGCAATCACTCGCCCTTGCAACAAGCCAAATGTGATAAACCGCTGCTCCCCATAGCTATAGCGATCATCCTCAACAGTTACAGTGTCGCCACCAAATATGGCTGGGACATCAATAAAGTCAATTCCATGCTTACGAAGATTGGCGAGACGCTTTGCTTCATCCCATTCGTATTCCATGACTGGTGATCGTTACAATAACCAATTGTAGCTACAAATTGTCGTTATAGCCATTCTTGCTGGCAAACATATCC
>JAIUYC010000811.1 GCA_020216575.1 Coleofasciculus sp. S288
AGCATGAATAAACTCGGTGTCATTTACAGCTAAGGCATCAGAAGACTTGCGGAAGTGAATTAACCGGGCGACGTATTGAAAGATGCGTTGCCGCCAATCGTCTTTCACTCGGCTGTAGTTGACGGGGTCAATTTGTTTGTTGCTACCATGCTCGTGACTGATATCTAAATCCTGCTGATCAGCAAATTCATCTCCTGCCAGAATCATGGGAATTCCTACGGCTGTTAGCAAGCAAACAAATGCTAGCTTAAAGCGCGGTTCAGTGCGATCGACTCCATTGTGAACAAGCCAGTTAAAGAAGCGCTCGTTGCCGATACCGCCAACATCGTGAGACGTTAGGTAATTAGTTGCTTGGGAACCATCGGTAAACCCTAAGTTGCGACAATCAATTAGTTTGCGGACACTCCATTCAAAGCTGGGTTCATCCCAAGCATTCTTGCCTAAAATTACCTGCCGGACGATTTGCTTGAATTTTTCATTCCACAGTCCATCCAAGCGATTTTGATGGATGAGTGCCAACGGTACACTCAATTCTTCCCCAACAACTAGGAAATTGGCGCTTGTTCCCCCTCGTTTCTCCCAAAGCAGGTGAGAAAAATCCTTGAATTCCTGCAAAAAGTCGTAGTTACCAACATTGTTAACACTATCGAGCCGCAAACCATCCACCCGATAGTATTCTAACCAGTGGGCAATGTGAGCTTTCATGTATTCCCGTGCCGGAACCAACCATGATTTTTGCCCTGTAATGGGATGATAACCCTCTACCCAATAGTTGTACTTGAATAAATCTCCCCCGAAACCATCTCTAGAGCCTTGTTCTGAGTCACCGCTACCCCATTTAATGTAAAAATCCAGAAAGTTAACGTTGTGGTAAGGGTTATTTCGAGAGAACGCCATTACAACATCTAGGAAAAAGCGCAAGCCATGCTGGTGACAGGCCTTAATAAGATTAGCTAAATCGGTGGAAGCGGTGGGTGGCACTTGATGATCCGGGCGTCCTAAGTCAAAATCTGCGGCAAAATAATTAGCTGTGCCATAGCCCCAATTAAGTTCATCGTCACTGTCTTCTGGGGGCAGCAATTCCAGGGCGTTAACTCCCAGTTCTACAAGATGCGCACGGTTATTCAGCGTGCGGAGTCCGGGAAATGTTGGAGCGATGTCCTCTGACACCAACAGAGCTAGCACGTCGCGAAATGTACCGATTCCCTCTTCAAGTTCTCCTGTGGAGCGAATCCGAGTCCAGCGAGTTGGTAATTCGTAGATTACCAGTCGATTATTAGTGGGCAGTGTATCCAGAGGTACATCCCCTTGCCAATCAACCGTTTGCCCTTCAGGATCGCAGGGAATTAGCCTACCATCTTGATACAGCACAACACTTGCCGGATCGAAGCTGGCGACTCCTTCTGCTTCTTGGGGGACGGGTGCAAATATCCGTCGATCCACAGTCGTAGCGGTGGGATCGGAGCAGTACATAATTTGATGAGCGTTGGCAGCGTCGTAGGGTTCAGTGTTGCGGACTTTAAACCAGTAAAAGTAGACGGTTCCTTCAGTGAGGCTGCACTCTTGAGCTGACACTTCCCACAAATCGGGAAATTCTGGCGATTGTTTGAGCGGAAATTCCCCCATTTTAGCTAATCGGTCTGGCTTTCCGGGGTCAATGCTGCCAATGTAGAGAGATGGAGTTGGTTCTGAAGCACCCGGACGCCACAAAACAAAGTGAGTTTGTTTGCGGTTCAATAAATCGGCAGGCATGGTAGAAACCTCCTATGTATGAATGAAAGGGGTGTGGTTATAAGTAGTTGGTTGAAACTGACGCGGGGACGCGGGGACGCGGAGACGCGGGGACACGGAGAAATTGTCTGCACATCACCAACTGGTTTTGACCGCACCCGAATGAAAGTTCAGTTACACCTAATCGGTACTGAGCACAGGGCAAGGGCAGGTAATCAGATTTACTGGCTTAAACCATCTCCTTCATGCACAGCCACTGCTTAGGCTACCTGTTGGCTAAGAGTTGGTATATTACTTTTTACTACAAACCTTAAATCTGCTCTGAAGCATCAGACCTTGGAGAGCTTGAAATTTGAGATTTCTGATACGCTTTAATAATAAAATGTATTAATGATGATTCCAACGATTTCTACTATTCCCATCCAGCAACTCATGTCTAGCGATCGCCTACGGATAAAAAAATCTGGGTTGAATGCAGATATGATCGCCCGAACGCTTCTCCCCTACATGATTATTCATCGTATGGAATAACGCTATGAGAAGGGGTTCCCATTAATGGGTAGCGCGTTCGTGTTCCAAAGGAAAGTGAACTTGATAATAACCAACGGGTACACATTCGTTAAATTTGGCTTCCCATTTATAAGAAACGCCTTCTTGTTTCAATGAACTATTAAAACATTACTTATGAATGGCTACCTATTGGTTGAATTTGGCTTCCCATTCATAAGAACCGCCTTCTCGTTTCAATGAACTATTAAAACATTACTTATGAATGGCTACCTATTGGTTGAATTTGGCTTCCCCTTCGTAAGAAACACGTTCTCGTTTCAATGAAATATGAAGGCATTACTGATGAATGGCAACCCGTTCGTTGAATTTGGCTTCCCCTTGGCGGCTAATACGAAGTTGCGTTCAAATAGGTAGCAGTTCTCAATTGAGTGAAATACACATTATTTGTAGGGGCGGGTTTAGGGATTGATTTTGAATCTCAGCGATAAATTTTGTACAAAACCCGCCCTTACCCGTTTGAATCAAACTCAATCAAGGCAAGGGCGGGTTTTGATTGTTCAGTTATCGGTTTGATGCCAAGATTTTCCGCTAAACCCGCCCCTACAAGAACTTCAGGACTTACGCAAAGAAAGTCTCTCAAGCATCAATGGTAGGGGAATGGCATGCCATTCCCCTACCAGATGTGGTGTCTGTGCGTAAGTCCTGACTTGTCAATAGGATTTTCTATCACCTCAAGAGTAATCTTGGGAATCCACCTCTATAATCTTTAAGATTTGGTGGTGGAGGATGCCAATTCGTTGTGTCCCCTGCCGTAACCCCAGAAACAACCCATCGTTTCTTATAATTGACCCATGCGCTGAGACTCTAGAAACCCAGAGGAGACATCAGCGCCCTAAAATTCAAGCCTTGAGTTATTCGCTACTATGTCCGAGCAGTCCCCGCAAGAACCGCAAAGTCAATCAAACCTGGATGAAATCCGTGCAACACGCCTAGAGAAAGTTGAACAGCTCAAAGCTTTGGGGATAAATCCCTATGCCTACCACTGGGAGTCTACCCACCACGCCGCAGAACTCCAGGAAAAATTTGCTGACTTACCTGCGGAGGAAGAAGTCAATTTTGAAGTGGCGATCGCAGGTCGGATTATGGCGCGTCGCTTTTCCGGAAAACTGGCGTTCTTCGATTTGCAGG
>JAIUYC010000812.1 GCA_020216575.1 Coleofasciculus sp. S288
CATTGCCAGTTGTGCTGAAATTTTCGCCGGATTGCGGTTTGAAAAAGACTTAATTCGTCAACTATTTCGGGAGGAAATTATGCAAGGCTCAGTCATCTATCAAGATATCTTGCAACAAGGAAAGCGGCTAGGACTGCGGGAAGGACAACGAGAAGGGGAAATCAAGTTAATTTTGCGCCTGCTAACCCGACGACTTGGTGAGCTTAACCCCACCCTTATCGAACAAATTCAAGCATTACCCACTTTCGCCTTAGAGGAACTGGGGGAGGCATTGTTAGATTTTTCCCAAGTCACTGATTTAGTCGCTTGGTTAGAGCCACATCAGCGACGAGAAGGAGAAGTGGCTGTAATTATACGCCAGCTAACGCGCCGCCTAGGTGAGATTGAACCCTCGCAAATCGAGCGAGTCCGGGAGTTATCAAGCGAACAGTTAGCAGCCTTGGCAGAGGCACTGTTAGATTTCACCCAAGTTACTGATTTAATCACTTGGCTAGAACAACAGGAGGAATAACACCTAGTCCTTCTCAACCCAGCCTATACTCACCTTATTTGTGTTGCTCTACTCCCATTCCATAACCTTTTTGCTGATAATTAAGATTAAAATAAAAGCCCTCATCCTGAGCATTATTGCCCCGGTCATCCAGGTCAATAAACGGAAGCGCATAATCAAGCCGCAAGCTCAACCCCTCAATATTCGCAAAATCATTCCATAACAATCCCAAACCAGCCCCCACCAAAAACCGTTGGTCAGGTAACTGATTGGGATTCCCCGACACATTCCAAACCGCTCCCAAATCAAAAAACGGCGCAATCTGAATTTGAGGTTCTCCCGCTGCATTTCGCCCAACCGTAATTCGGTTTTCAATCAAGAAGCGAAACCCATTATCCCCTGTCCGAGCATTTTGCCGATAGCCTCGCACCGACTGACCTCCACCAATTACAAACTGTTGGGAGGGTAATAAACTGTTTGGCGTTAGCTGTAAATCCCCTTGAATAATCAAAAAATTATTCTCGCTCAGTTGCTGCACCCGCTGCACCTGCCCCAACCAACTGAAAAACTGCCCGTCAGGAATTGAACCTTCATTCGCCGTCGCATCAAACAACCCCGTACCAAAACTAAATTGCGATCGCAACGACCAAGCCCCCCGCACATCCCGACGGATATAATCTTGACTAAACTTAAACACGCTAGTCCGGCTAACCCCATCCTCATCTGGACCAATGCCAAATCCGAACGGTTCTCGGTCGAAAAGAAACGTCTGACCTTCCTGGAACGTAAACCCCACCGACAACGCCAACTCTTCGCGGGTAGTACGCACCAACGGCTGGCGGTAAAAGACTTCATACAGTTCCGTGTCACCTTGAATTCCCAACTCATTAAACGGAGGTTGAGTAATTTCATTACGATTGGGTGCCACCCTCACTAGAAAAGCACCTTCCATTGGGTTAACTGGTATCTGATAGGTGAAGTCAAATAATTCCGCTCCCCCTGTTGTTGTGAAACGATAAGAGCCAGTCAATATATCCCCAAGTCCCGTTAAATTGAGATAGCGAAAACCAACACCCAATCGCTCGGAACCCACACTGGGAGGAGAGTAGTTATCCACACTCAAATTAAATGAAAAGGGGTCTGCCTCTGTCACTCGCACAACTAGAATGCTCTCACCCCGTTGTTCCTCCGCAGCCCGCAAGCTAGCCTCCACATTTTCAAAATGGGGACTAACCCGCAGCAATCTCAGTTGATCTTCGAGTTTAGCCGTATTGAGAGGAGGTTCTATCGCTAGTTTGATTCGACTGCAAATATAAGACAGATTCAACCGATTTCTTCCTTGAATCTGAATTTCCTTCAGACGACCTTCAATAACGCGAATCGCCACAACTCCATCGGTCATGTCCGGGGTGTCCAAGTCCACAGCGATCGCTCTTGAGGTGAGATAATCGTTTTCCAGATAAAGCTGAGTAATCCGATTGACTAATTCGTTGACGAACTCGGCTCTGATTAAGTCTCCAGCTACAAAGCGCTCAACAATCGGCTTAACAACATCAGTAATTTCATCGCGGTCAAAGACTGTGCTGCCCGTAATCTGAACCGAAACCGTGCTGTCCGTAACCCTAATAGGTTCTGCGGATGGAGGTTCTGGTTGTGGAGCCACCGATTCCAAGCCTGGACATTGTTCTGGCAGCGAGTCCTCTGGCGTGGATGCTGCGGCTTGCAAGGAGGAACTCTCCTGGCTAGACGAATCAAGCTCCAGTGCTATTGCCAGCAGTCCTTGACTGGCTTTGTTCGGTGTCGAACTTTCCCCAGGTATAGCCGCCACCGTTGCGATACCAGGAATCGGCGTTTGCAGCGCCATCGAACGAGCCATATACAGAATATTCTGACGCTCCCAGGTAGAAAACCGCACCCTGTAAATCAGCCCCTCCTGCTTCCATATCACCGAAGAAAATTGACTCGGTGGGTCGGGTACAAATCGCTCTAGCAAATGATATCCTCGAATCCCTTCAGCCAGGGTAATGGGTGTAGCTGCTGCCTGATGTTGCTCGAATGTCCCTTGAACCTCAGGATTTGCGTCAGTATCGACGGAAAAACTGCCAACTAAGCAAGAGAGCGGGTCGTCACAAGAGAGGAGGCTAACCGTCAAGCCTGTTCCAGATGTGGAGGGTGAGACGTGTACACGGTATTGGTTCTCTTCAACGTTTGAAGTGCCGTTCACCAGTATCTGACTAGGTAAGCGCATCCCCCAACCCACAGGCAAATTGCGTTGAATCTGTTCTAAATAAGGTGCAAAAATACCATCAGGCAGAGCGACAACCTGAGAGCTAGGAAACACGGGTGGAGCCGCTGCCACTGTCTCATCGACTTCAGCTACCTCTGAAACACCAGCTACCGTGCCACCAATGGGTTCGTCTTTCGCCATAGAAACCGCCATATAAAGAATATTCTGGCGTTGCTCGGTACGGAATCGGACGGTGTAGAGTTGACCGTCCTGCTCCCACATTACTGAAGAAAACTGATTTGGTGGATTTTGTTTAGTCCCCTCCAATAAATAGCCCTGAATCTCTGGTGTCAGGGTAATTGGTGTTGCTGCCGCTCGGTGCTTCTCTAAGGCTTCTCTGGCGCTGGCTGACGTTCGGGAATCGACCGAAAAGCTGCCTACCAAACAAGCTTGGAAATCCTGTTCACATTTGAAGATGCTAAGGGTTAGACCCAGTGCAGCAGGAGAGGAAATCACCTGAATCCTGTATTTGCGTTGTGTATCTTGTAAAAAAACACTGGGCGGCATCTCAGATGGCAAGCGCATCAGCAAACCTGTCGGTAGATTAGCCAGGATCTGTTCTTGGTAAGGGTCAAAAATACTGCTCGGACTGGCTGTGGTTTTTAGCACACTCCCTACTACTATCAAAGCGGCAGGCAGTATCAGCAGGCT
>JAIUYC010000813.1 GCA_020216575.1 Coleofasciculus sp. S288
AAAAGGGACAAGGAAGACAAGGGCGACACGGAGGACAAGGGAGAGAGAAAGTACGATGTATGAACCCACCTCGGTGTCACCTTTTTTGTATAAAAAAAAACGTTTATCAACACAATAATATTCTATAATTACAGCTTACAAAATTTTCTTACTTAAAAAGCTCCGGTCAGGAATGAGTAACAAGCTTGCTGCCCTTCAGGCGACCGTTGTTCTGAGTACTTTCACTGCCTTATGTGCTGATGGAATGTCGGCGAGTGCAGCTCTGTTGGTCGGTAATACGAGAGGTGATAACGTAGTCATCTATGATGAACACAGTGGCAGCTTTCTAGGCGAATTTATTACTCCTGGCAGTGGTGGATTACTGGCTCCAGATGATTTAAACTTCGGTCCTGACGGGAACTTCTATGTCACGAGTGGTGATACCCCAGAAACTTCCGCTGTCCTACGCTACAACGGAATCACAGGAGAATTCATTGATGTTTTCGCCTCTGGCAATGGATTATTTCGTCCCTACGGTGCAGCTTTTGGGCCTGATAATCATCTCTACGTCAGCAGTTTTCTGAGCGACCAGATTTTACGGTTCAACGCAACGACGGGGGAGTTTATTGATGTCTTTGCCTCTGGAAATGGTCAACCGGGTGGGTTGAATGGACCCAATGACCTGCTGTTTGGGATGGATGGTAGCCTCTACGTCACAACTCAAGGCAGTGTTGCGGTTGGAGGTACTGCCACTTTTCCCGGTCTTCCCAGCCAAGTGTTGCGTTTTGATATCGCAACCGGCACGTCTAGCGTCTTTATTGATCAACCAACCCCCTCACCTGACAGTTTTGGGTTTGTCAGTTTCCTCGGACTCGCCTTTGGTTCTGAGGGCGACCTCTTTGTTAGTGACTTCGCCAATGATATCAGGCGCTACGACTTAGACACAGGAAATCTAGTAGACGTTTTATCGACCAATTACACGGGTACTGTTCCAAGTAGCAATTTTATCGGTAACTTAACCTTCGGAGCTGATAATACCCTTTACACGGTTGGTTTTGACTTTACAACTAACAACTTTGGTGCAATTCTCCGTTATGACGGAGTGACAGGAAACCCCTTGCCTTCACCTGGTAATAATGAAGCCATCTTCGTCCCCACTGACAGCAAGTTATTGCGTCCCATCGGCATAATTTTCACTTCGCAGGTATTTTCCACATCTGTACCTGAACCAACGGCAACCCTAGGTTTACTGGCACTTGGTGCTTTTGGCACAGTTGCCTTGAGGAAGCGTCAGCGCTATTGAGGTAATTAACCAGTAAGTAGATGGACACAATTAAACATAAGGCGGGCAATGCCCGCTAAAGCCTTTTAGTTCAAGTGCGGAGGGAATCATGGACAATGCCCACCCTACAACTAGTGCATCGCGGCAAAAGTAACTGACCACCTCATCGGGACAAGGGGGACAAGGGAGATTTTAGCTGGTTAGTTATTTCTGCCGACCTGTACTAGGCTGTGTTTATTTATGTCGCTCCACTTACTTCATCAAGAGTTCATAAAGGCGTTTGGAAACGTCCTGTAAATATTGCTTTACCCTGATTCTTTAACAGATTTCAGAATAGAGTAAGGTAAGGGATGGGTGCAGAGATTTCAAAGCTGGGTTGCTTCTACCTACAAGTTTGACACAAGCTATTGCCCAAGCATTCTGAAATGCGTCTGCTAGAAACAAGACGTGTGCTTATAGAAGGCTAACCTCAACTCTACCACTCAGGCCGACTCAAGGTGTCGGATGATTACGGGCAAAAACGTTTAAAGCACATTGTTAACAAATATAGTTAATGCAAATACAAAATAGACGGAGATGTCTCTGTTGCTATGGAGGTGCAATTAACTGCACCTGTATTGTACAGGATTTAACAGCATATTTAGTGCTTGCTGTCAAGGGAGCTTGTCCAATTAGCACGGATTAACCAGTTATGTCACCTGTGCCAGTTGGCATCTTGCATTCTAAGAGTGGCACGATGGCTATCAGTGAAGCTCCTTTGGTAGAGGCGGAACTAATGGCGATCGCAGAAATTAACCAAGCTGGAGGGGTTCTCGGCCAGTTGCTCGAACCCATCCTAGAAGATGGTGCGTCCGATCCGACAATGTTTGAAGCCAAGGCGAGAAAACTCATCCAATGCGATCGCGTTACCACTATCTTCGGCTGCTGGACTTCCGCCGTTCGCAAGGCTGTCTTACCTGTATTTGAGGAGTTCAATGCTCTCCTCTGGTATCCCGTGCAATATGAAGGGCTAGAGTGTTCTAAAAACATTTTCTACATCGGTTCCTGTCCTAACCAACAAGTAGAGCCAGCCGTCAACTGGTTGCTGCACAACAGCAAAGATCGCTTCTATCTTTTAGGTTCAAATTACGTTTTTCCCCGTACTGCCAACAGTATTATCAAAGCACAACTCAAACAGCAAGGTGGCACAGTCGTTGGTGAAGAGTATGTGCGTCTGGGAATGCAAGAGTTTGCAGAAATTATCACCCGTATCCAGCAAGCTCAACCAGATGTTGTTTTCAACACCCTCAATGGCGACAGTAACCTGGCCTTTTATCACCAGTACCAAGAATCAGGAATAACAGCAGACAAAATTCCTATCTTAGCTGTTAGTGTTGCCGAAGCTGAAATTCAAAGAATCGGCGAAGCGGCTGTTGGTCACTACGCTTGTTGGAGTTATTTTCAAAGTTTAGATACACCCCAAAATCGCAAGTTTGTTCAAAATTTTCAGCGGAACTACGGAGCAGATCGAGTCACGTCTGACCCAATTGAGGCAGCCTATACTCAGGTTTACCTCTGGAAGCAAGCTGTGGAATTAGCCCAATCGTTTGATGTGGATCGAGTGCGCGTAGCCGCCTATGGTCAGTCCTTTCAGGCTCCCAGTGGCTTAGTGAGAATCGAGCCGAACCATCATGTTTGGAAAGTTTGCCGAATTGGGCGAATTTTACCGACTGGGCAATTTGAGATTATCCATACCAGTGACTATCCCATTAAACCCTTGCCTTGGTTAGGAGTTGAAGAGTTGCAGGTTGAAGGTTCATCACATACGTTGCAACCTGCAACTCCCGTTCGCCCGCACAAATGGAATGCCGTAATTGAGTTGTTGGCTGAGGTAAGCCAGGGGATTCACACCGTTTGTCAGCTAGAGCAAAAGTTCCGTGAAGTAGAAGCAGCCAAGGCACAGTTGCAGGAAGAACTTGCAAAGCGCTTGCGAGTAGAAGAAATTGTCCTCGAGTCTGAGGCAGAACTGCAAGCCCTCTTTGCCGCGATGAATGAAATCGTCCTAGTTATCGATGCACAAGGGCGCTATCTGAAAATCGCACCCACGAATTCAGCACTCTTCCTTAAACCTGCCGACGAACTCATTGGCAAAACGCTGCACGAGATGTTTGAGCCATCTCAAGCCGA
>JAIUYC010000814.1 GCA_020216575.1 Coleofasciculus sp. S288
GAGTCGGCGATGAAATTCGATTTGCAAGCCCCGTTGGGACATTTGCCCTCGCGTCGGTGGGTGGGTGGTGTTAGCTGGTGGCGTCATGCCAGTGTCTTAAAGGCGAAATTGGAAGAATGCGGTATCACCTAAAAAATAGAGGGGGATACAGATTTGGAACCTGAGTGGTGAGCGAGAATTTATGGGCGTCTATCTTAACTTTTGTCTCTCTTTTCTCAGTCCTCAGCAGCTTAGGCAAGAAAAATGCCCTCC
Source organism: Coleofasciculus sp. S288 (assembly GCA_020216575.1). Lineage (GTDB taxonomy): Bacteria > Cyanobacteriota > Cyanobacteriia > Cyanobacteriales > Coleofasciculaceae > JAIUYC01. Next base: position 253 of record JAIUYC010000814.1, read on the forward strand.
CGCCTGTCTACGAGAGAGCACTTTTAGTCAATGGTGTGAGGAGCAAGCATGAAACTCATGTCTGCTTACTATTTAATTTATTTAGCAAATGTGACGGTTTAGTGACAACGAGATGACAATGCTGCAACATATCTGGCGACGCCAGCTCAACAAACAGTTTCGGGCAGGTAGTAGGTGAAGCCCTCGCCCACAAGAGCCGAGGTAAGGTTAGTCGTTAGTAGTTAGTGGTTGGTGGGAAACCCGACAAAATTTAACGAAAGAATTCAAATAATCCCCGACTAACTACTAACCATTACCCACTAACCCTGGCGGCGGCTTTCCTCCTCAGCCTGCATAGAGGAATGAAGCTTCAAGAGCTGCCAGAGCGTGAAGAAGAGGTGTTAGTTCGTAAGTGCTGCGCTACTCTAGTAGTATTGGCTAAGTCAACTATTGAGTTTAAGAGGAAATCATTATCGCTAACAAACAACTGATTAACCATCAAATCAAGTCGGCTCAGGTTCTTTTGATTGACCATGAGAACAACAATCGTGGCTTGATTGATACTCGTGAGGCTCTACAACTAGCAGAGAAGGCAGGACTCGATCTTGTAATAGTCTCTCAAGGTGCAGATGCTCCAGTAGCTAAGATTTTGAACTACGGTAAGCATCAGTACCAACAGAAAAAACGTCATCGCCAGAGTTCTCAACCCACGCTCAAGGAAGTTCAGCTTCGTCCCAACGTTGGCGAGTCTGATTACAGCTTACGCATTGATAGAGCCGTCGAGTGGTTGGGTAAGGGCAATTCAGTGAAGTTTCAGATTCGTTTACGGGGTCGGGAACATCAACATCGCGATCGCGCAACAGAATTGCTAGAGCGTGTTGTAACTGACTTGGGTCAAGTCGGTAAAATCCAGTCTTTTGATAAACGGTCACTAGTAGTTCAGGTCGTTCCAGCCTAGATTAAATCTGAGAGCTTGCACCCTTCTCAGCACAGCCCGGAGTTTTGAACTCCGGGCTAATAGTGGTAGAGACGTTCCGGCGGAACGTCTCTACAAAGTGCAACAAGGAGGTAATCAACCCGGACTTGGTATCATTTATGCCCTAACTGCCCTTGGCGATTGCTATCAACCTTGCCCGCAGCAACCAAGCAATTCCTAGCATTCCCAGCGATAAAGCAGACGCAGGTTCTGGGACAGACTCAGCCTCAGGTTCGGATGTAAGCGTTTCCAAAGGGGCTGAAGGGTTCAGTGCCGAGACAGGTGAAGGCGTTAGGGCAGCAAAGGCGAGTTCTGCTAATTCCTGATGGGCTACAGTTGTCGGATGAATGCCGTCCCAAAACAAGTACTCGTTCGGGTTACTACAGATTGTGGCACCTAAGCAAGGTTCAGTCACATTGGTCAAACCGAATTGCTGAGGATTGGCGATCGCGTTATTAAATAAGGAATAAACATCAAGCGAGAGCAGGTTAATGCCGCTCAATGACTGACTCAAATCATTGAGTGTTGTGGCTAATGCGCCGTTATGGTCAGTTGTCAAACTGGTGAGTCGATTAGATTCTTCAGAACCGAGGCTCAAAGCACGAGCTGTTTTTCCTAAATCGGGTAAATTTGGCACGAGAAAATTGCGAGCACCGAGGTTGAAGAGCGTTGCGATCGCTGTTTCTAAATTATCAACCGACTCTGCAACATTCGGAGAAGTAATCGTTTGGTAATCATTCGGCCCAGCCCACACAATATAGAGGGCGTTCGGGTCAGCGGAGCTATTTCTTTGGTCGTTCTTAAACCCTTCCACCTGCCTGAGGACTCCTGGAATGCGATCGCCAAATTCGCCAACACCAGTAAATCCTGTTTGAGCACCACCGAAAGCAAAGTTAACGCTTCGATTCCTCGTCGCTCCATTGAAGTAGAAACTGACTTCAAGCTCACCCTCAAAGTTAAGAGTAATTGGAGACGGAAGGGGCAATCTGGGGAACAACACGGACAATTCAGTCGAGGGTTTGAGAGTTAATCCCAAATCCTCGGCCAAATAGTCCACCCAGATTGGACCATTGGAATAGCGTCCCTCATAGTAAGGGGGTTGGGGAATAACGGATATGCTCTCATCGAAGAAACTTGCCAATCTCGTGGCATTGAAAATGTTCCCCGGATCGGAGAGGCTATCGCCAAAGACATACATCTTACTGAATGTTACAGCCCTTGCCTCAAAGGGCAACATTACCGATAAAAGGGAAAATCCCGCCACTATAATTGATTTTTTCATCGTTTTCTCCAGGATTCTCGTAGGACGGGCAGGCAAGCCTTGTTTGGGGTAGATAATCTAGATGCACATCAGCTTAAGGCGATCGCTATTTTGCTATTCTTCACTAAATCTTCGCACAATGCCACCTTCAATACCAAGCTTTTTCATTTATCTTGACAGAAAAACTCTCGGTAGAGGATAGTGGAATTTACGCATTTTAACGGAATAGAGTTTAGGTTAAAGTCTCAATAAATTACAGGGATATGGCATTCAGATATCCAAATGTTGCTACTTCGGTTCTACGAAGTGTTGTAGCCGAAAAACGCTCGTCCTATAAGAAGACTATCGGGCTGAGTGATGTCCAGGAACCCATTCTGAGCGCTCCACCGGAAGTTCGCCGCATCATTGAGCGAGTCTTGCAGGCTGAAAAGGACAAACTTTACATGAAAGCTCCTCGTAATATTAACGATGATATTTTGAGAATTGTGAAGGAAGAAGTGCAATGAAGCTGTTGTCAATGCGGCTGTGCAACTTTCGGCAGTTTTATGGCAAAACTCCAGAAATTGTGTTGGCAAATGGAGTGCGAAACACTACCATTATTCACGGTAATAACGGAGCGGGTAAAACAACGCTTTTGAATGCTTTTACCTGGGTATTGTACGAGAAATTTAGTGCAGCATTTGCTTCAGAAGAGCAATTAGTCAACAAACGGGCTATTGCTGAAGCTACACTCAAAGACCCTGTAGAATGTTGGGTAGAATTGGGGTTCGAGCATAACAACAAACGGTATCAAGTCAAACGTCTGTGTCGAGCTTACAAGTCTGACGTAGGAGTTGAGCAGGGAAAAAGTGAGCTGTACCTCCAGATAGCCGGAGATGATGGACGCTGGTTACTTCCTCAACAACTGCCAGAGGATATTATTGGTCGAATTTTACCGACTAGTCTGCATCAATAC
>JAIUYC010000815.1 GCA_020216575.1 Coleofasciculus sp. S288
AACCAGTCTACCATCCCCTAAGATCGTGCAGCCATAGGTAAAACTGGGGGGTGCAATTGCCGAGCCAAAGGGTTTGATTACCAGTTCTTGTTCGGTAATCAGACGTTCAACTTCCAGAGCAAAAGTCTGCGTACCCAGGCGTAATACCAGCATCGGCAGCGTCCAATCTTGAGGAAAAGGGACGGTGGCTAAGGCTTTACTGGGAAGCATTGAGGGTATCGGGCAGGCATAGCTCAACAGGTCAGCCAGTCGATAAGCTGGAATAAGTTCTCCCCGCCAGCGCAAAAATCGCTGTTTTCCTAACTGTTTAGTCTGCTCGGCTTTGGGAATCACAATCTCTTCAACGTTATCAGACGGCAATGCTAAGGCAGTAGAGTTAACAAAGCAGACCAGTAATTTAGCGATCGTCAGGGTGAGCGGTAGCTTTAAGGTAAAAGTCGTGCCAACTCCCGGTGACGAGGTGACAACGAGACTTCCTTTTAGCGATCGCAAATCTTGTCGCACCACATCCAGCCCAACTCCCCGTCCCGATAGTTCGCTCACTTGAGCTGCCGTAGAAAATCCTGGCTCGAAAATGAATTCCATGAGCTGAGTCTTAGGAATCTTAGCCAGTTGCTCAGTTGATAACCATCCCAACTCAACCGCCCGACGACCAATCCGTTCCAAATTTAAACCTTGACCGTTATCGCTGACTTCAATGATAGTTTTACTGCCTCGGTGGTAAGCGTGAATTTCAATTTGCCCTTGCTCGGATTTCCCCTTTTGACGCCGAATTTCTGGGGATTCGATACCGTGGTCGAACGCATTCCGCAGCAAGTGGAGCAATGGGTCGTAAAGTTTTTCCAGAACGGCCTTGTCAACCAGTACGCTCGTGCCACTCAGTTTCAAGCTAACGGGTTTGCCGTAGGTATTGGATAAATCGCGCAACATTCGGGGAAAACGATTAAGCACTTCCCCAAGAGGCAACATGCGAGACCACATCAGCTCATCCCGCAACTGGGTCAGCATTTGTCGCTGTTGTTCCAGCGTTTGGTCAGACTGCCTCGCAAATAGGACAATATCATCTACGGATTCTTCAAGCTGCATCATGTCTTCAAGGAGTCCTTGGAGACGAGAGTACAATGCTCCGTAGGTGTCCAATTCCAAAGCATCAAAATTAGCTTGAGCGATCGCTAAATCATTGACTACATCTTTTAGCTGACTGACGGAGGACGGACGTATCTCGTCATCGTGACGCAGAGGAGCAACCAGCATCTGGTCTGATAACTTTCGCAAGTGACCCACTTGCCCGCGAACGCGAGCAAATCGATTCCGAAGTTCTCGCACCGACGCCTGAAGTTGCTCGTTCTGGAGGGATAGACCATTGCGGTTAATCGCCAGCTCACCCACCAGATTATTCATCCTCTCCAAGCGCTCTGAATCAACCCGCACTGAAAGGTTATGAGTGACAGGTGCTTTGCCTTGGTCTTGGCGAATCTGGGTTGATGGCTGCTTGCGTTCGTTGCTCGCCGTCGTACTCAACTCAGCCGATTGGCTAGCTTGGATGATTTCATTAAGGGGTTGCCGTGCAGGAACTAAACTACCCCCATTTGATGCCGTCTTAGAGCCTGTAAGCTCGGATTCAGATGTGAGTTGTGAGGGATTTTGGAGCGGTGGCAGGCTCTCAAAGATTTGCTCAATTGATTCAACCGCTGCTTCTAGGGTTTCTGGGGTTGAAGGTTGCAGGTTGAAACGTTCAACGTTCAATTGGTTAACCTGCACCTTTGGTTCCGTTTCTGTTTCAGGAATGACAATAGCGCCGCTAAACAGGTCTTCTAATGAAGGTTCTTCTTCGGCTTCCTCTGTAACAAATGGAGTGTTCGCAAGCCATTCAACATCAATGATTGTAGGGGAATCTGATGCATCAGCATCCCCTTCAGAGCTTCTAGCTGTGATGCCAAAAACGAATTCTGAAGCAGTCGTGAACGTCTCTTCTAACTTCCTTTCTTCATCAGCAATTTGTGTATCCTTTGGCACTTCTACTGCTGCGAATAGCTCCTCCGCATCCAGTTCGATATTGGCAAGAGTGTTGCCGAAGACATCTTCAAGCAAGGGGATAGCATCTTCTGTATCTTCGGCTGGTATAGTGGTAGCTGTGGAGTTTGCCAATGCTAGTAAAGCAGCAGAGACGCTCCTATGAGGAGTATTGCCTACAAGCACAGCCTGTCTAACGAGCTGAAAATCAGCGATCGCCAGTTGGGCAATTTCTAACGCGCAGTGAGGGTAAGCGTCTAGGGCTGCTAGAGTTGCTTTTGCGATCGCTCCAAATTCTGTCTGGTTCAGTAACTCGGCAAATCCCGCAAATACCTGGGCTTGTACTCGTAATTCTCCCGCCACTTCGTAGTCTTCAGGATGCGCCACCACTTTAGTCAAGTGTTCCAGTCCTTGAGCCACATCCACTTCAAAGATGGATTGGGTCATATCAACCCCCAGTTCAGCCGAGCTGGGGATGTAGTTGTCAGCCCTTATCAGGGCGTCTTTAAATCGTTCCTCCAGTGGCGGAAAGATCGAATCAGCTACGGCTAAAGCTTGCTCAACGTCAAAGGAACCTTTTGCAATTTGATCCATCAACGGCAGGCGCAGACAGTCGTAAGCTGAGAGGAGTTGGCTTTCTATATTGGAATCAATGTCTAACGCTTCGCTATAGAACACCCTAAAAATATTTTCCAAGCGATGAGCCAGAGTCGCGATCGCGTCAAGATCTACACTAGCGGCTCCACCCTTAAGGGAATGAGCGGCTCGCATTAAGGTGTGGACTAGGGCGGTGCTGCGTTCCTGCTTCAGTGCCAGTAAACCTGCTTCGATTGCCTGCAACAGTTCGGGAGCCTCTTCAATGAAAAACTGATAGGCTTGGTCGCGAATATCGGAGTTGATTGCCATAGGTCGTCAGTGGTCAGTGGTTAGTGGTTAGTGATTAGTGGTTAGTTGTCAGTTGTCAGTGATTAGTGGAAAAACAACTGACAACTAACAACTGGCCACTGACAATTAGCTGATTTTGAATCGACCCACATCTTCTTGCAGTGCCTGTGCCACTTTTAGCAGTTGCTCGAAGGACGATGATACGTTGGTGGCTTCTTTTGAGGTTTTGTCGGCAATGGCTGCTACCTTTGTCATGGTTTGGGTGACGGATTCAGAGGCTTGGGATTGAACAACAGTTGCTTGGGTAATTGCCTCAACCAGTTCGCTAATCTTGCCAGAAACTGCTGTAATTTTGTTCAAACTCAGACGGGTTTCATCCACGAGTTTCGTTCCCGTCACCACCTGCTCGGTACCTGCTTCCATCGCTGCAACCACCTCGTTGGTTTCTGTTTGGATGGCGGCGATTAACTGTTCAATTTCGCTCGTGGCTTCGGCAGATTGGCGTGCGAGCGATCGCACTTCAT
>JAIUYC010000816.1 GCA_020216575.1 Coleofasciculus sp. S288
TACCCCACCCGAGGGCAGGATATTTTCAGAAATTAAAGATGGCTTTTAGCCTTTTGGGACAAGATATAAGATTAGACCGGGATTAGGCTTCGCTTTCAATGTAGATAAAAAACAGAGCGAATACCACAGCAGGTAAAAGCCAGGTAACAACGGGGATTAAGATCCAAGGTAAGAATGATGCTGCGTATGAACCTGTCATGTCACACTATCCTATCTAAATTTACAGGGTTCCAAGAACCGAAAACGACTCAATTCCTTAAAAGAGGATGAGTTTTTAGTAGTTCTCTCCGGTGTTTTCACCGTTCGAGCTTGTGGACGAGTTTAAATCACCTTAATTGCCTGAAACCAGTGCCTTTAGAAGCATTTCTGGTGTCTGCAATTTTAAACTCTATCAGAGGCTACTCCTCTTGTGTGAATTAGGTATTGTGGACGATTCCACGTAAAATGGAATCTACGATGTCAAAATTTTCCAGCAATAAGAAGGCAACGAAAGCGCCACCCATAGCACCCAGGAAGAACCCACCCGTTAACTCACTCCAACCTTTAGCTGTTCTCAGCTCCGCAGGAGTACGGGGGTTTTGGACTTCAAAGTCACCGCCTTCTTTAAAAGAGACAATGCCGTAGGCAGACATGCCTGCGGTGGCGATGAGAATTATCGCAATCGCCGTAATCAATCCACCAACATAAGCTACATCTGTCTCACGCAGGGGACCGAGTAAAGTCTCTGGACCAACGAGGAAAAAGCCATGAGCCATACCAATTTCAATGCCCCGAACTAAGGGGGATACATTTTGGCGGTAGGCTGGCAGGTTATTGATGTAAGCCTTAACGATTGGAGAACTATTGATGGGTGTCTCTAGGTTACCAATAAAGGGATTGCCGTCATAAGGTCTTACGACCTCGGCGTCTCTTGGATCGGCCATGCTTATGTTCCTTTTTACTTGAATGTTTACAGAAGAACTTGAGATAACATTTTAAGCAAGGAGGGGTTACCGAGTTGCAGAATCAGGGTTGACCTTTAGAAAACTTCATTAAGTCGATATTAAGTAAAGTGAACTGGGAGCAGCCTGAAGAAAAGCGCGTGAGCGAGATGGAGTCTCAAGAAACGAGCAGGGGAAGCAGGGGAAGCAGGGGAAGCAGAGAGAGTAGTTTCCTTCAGCCATAACGGACGAATCGCGTTCGTGAAACACTTATAAGCAAATAGCGCTCTGGTTTGTCTTGCAGCAGATTTTCTAGCATTTTCTTTGTAAGTGGCAAGTAGCGGTGTTCTGGGAAGGAACGCTGCTGTGCAAGAATAATAAGGTTGCCTGAACAAGTTCCGGCTGGGTTTAGGCTGTTGGAGAAAATATGAGCTGTATGTATGAAAGTTGGCGATCGCGTCCGCATTGTAAAGTCTGTCACTGTTTACCACCATCCGTCCCACAGAAACGAGCCTTTTGATGCCAAGGGGCTAGAGGGAGAAGTGATAGCAATTGTTAAGGAGTGGCAAGGCAGACCCGTAAGCGCCAACCTGCCGGTGCAGGTTAAGTTCGACAAGAAATTTCAAGCTCACTTCCGCGAAGATGAGCTAGAACTCCTGTAGTCTCTGAAATCTCACTCCAAAAGACGGGGAGACGGGGAACAGGAGAGAGAGGGTGAATTTCTTGGTTACTTTTGGCAAATCCAAGAGTCAGTAGAAGCGTTCATTCCCTCACTCCCTAACTCCCTCTCTTCTTGTATGCCAAAAGGCAGAGGCGCGATGAGCACAAGGCTTTTATGGATGCATATTGACGAGTCAAGGTTTCAGGATTTGGCGAGAGTCAAGAGTCGCCTTGGCGACTCTTGACTCAATCCTTGCGGCGGCAGAACCAACCAAAGATATTGATGTCGCCTTGCATTTTCTGAAACTCTTGGCGATGGCGTTTTACTGTCTGCCGATACCATTCGCAGTAGCGCTCATGTTCCTGCCGATACTCGGCTTCCCGGTAAAACTCGTGAGCGAGTTGGTACGTAGCAAAAATGTCAGCAGCGGGTGGCGGTGTGGGGAAAATTTGTCTGAATTCGTTGAGCATTATGGCTGTAGTGTAAGGGTTCATGGTTCATGGTTCATGGTTCATTGGGTCAAGCTATGAACTATCAACTATGAACATGCTGTCTTGGCTTAAATGGGTAGCCGAGGATTGTAATGATACAGTCCGACTCTTGAGCCAACCTCCTAACTCCATTGTGTACGTGTCGCCGTCTCAACTAGTCCGGCTCTTCCGTATCTAAGGAGATAACTCAACGTTATCAATTTGCGGAAAGGCTTGCTGGATAAGGCACTCCCTATGCGGTATGCCCAGAAAACTGGATTTTCAACCACAAGTCAGCTAGGCAGTTGAAACCGCAGCTATACAGACTAGGGACAGGAGGTGGAGGTGCAAAACCTCCCAGTTGAATTATCCGGTGAAGCGGTGTTACCTGGCTTTACTCTGAATTTATCGCTTTATTGATCAAAACCGGGTTTCGTACTCGATCGTGGCGCTACTATTCCCAGATAAATCGGTTCCACCACGCAGGAGAAACTCTTCATTGAGTCGATATCGTAGGTTGTATCGGAATGGCTGCTCGTTTGTCAACTCTTTAGAGACAGAAACAGAGAAATCCCGTCCAATATCCACGCCAGCTTCGGCAGTAAGTCCTAGAGAGGACGTTCGCTCTTCTTCGTTGCTAATAATGGTTGGGTATAGGCGAAACTCACTCAATCCCAAGGCATCGCTGATGACGTTTTGTACGCTCCCTAATAGCGCCGAGCCAGCCAGGTTTGCCAAACCAAGTGTTGTATCTCCCCGGCCTAAGGTATCCACAAAGCCACCGCCCAAGAGTGCAAGAATTTCCGTTTCACTACGAGATGGGGAACTCCTCAGTTCGAGGCTACCCCCCTCAAGTAACTGGCTTGCTGGCCCTTCTACCTTCGCCTCAACGCGAACCGTTTGCACGGAGCCAAAACCAGTAATGGGAGCATCACTAATCTCTGCTGATAGGGGGTCAGTGGGCAGTCGCCCTTGGGTTGTTTCTGGAACCGATGCCTCTAGCTGCACGTTCAAATAGGGGTCAAGTCCGCGATCGGGCGTAAATCGGGCGATGTTCTCCTCACCTCGTGCTAGTCGGAACTGAGTTGTAAACAGATTGACCTGACCGCGTTTCAGCTTAATTGTTCCGTCAGGTCTAATTTGATCGAGGGAGCCTCTCAGCGTCAGGGTTCCATCGGCGAGGAAATTCAAAATGGGAGCCTGCGTAACCTGAATATCTCTACCCAGAGTTAGTTGTAAACCATTGAACTCTAGGGGATTGCGAGAATCCGAAGCGCCAGTCGTACTTGCCACTCCTGCTGTACCACCGCCTCTCTGTCCCAGTTCCACCCGACCATCATATAACTCGACTCCTCCAGCAATTTGAGGTT
>JAIUYC010000817.1 GCA_020216575.1 Coleofasciculus sp. S288
ACTTCAATGGTACATATCAGAATGGTGTAACTTTAGGTCAAGCAGGAGTATCTGGCACAGGTGTTCAATTTGATCGACAAAACCAGGGGACTGTGGCGATTAACGCGATCGCGCCTGGGTCTAGTCTAGATATCCAGAATCAATCTTTCACAGTAGAAGCCTGGATCAAGCCTGATGACTCTCCCCCACAAGAGCAAGCCTATTTCGGCATGCGCAGCAACACTCAGAATACCCTAAGTCTGTCTTTAGGCGTTGAACGAAACGGTGCCCTCTACTCCCGCATTGATAATAATAATTTGGACACGCGCCCAGATATCGTGGCATTTGGAGACAACTGGTATCATGTTGTTACCCGTTACGACGCACTCACAGACACCAGTACCCTTTTCGTCAACGGTGTTCAATTAAGAACCGGTTCTCAAGGACCGCTTCAGGGAAATCAAATTAGCGTGCTGATTGGGAGTGGAAACGGTCGTCAGGGCAATAATACCCAACGATTTGACGGTCTAATTGACGAAGTTGCTGTTTACAACAGTGCCTTATCTTCAGAAAGCGTTACAGCACACTACTACACAGGGCAACGCAACCTTGGCATACCCAGCGAGCCGTTCAGCGATAGCGGAGCGAATGCTGGCAATATTACAGTCAATGCAGAGTCTGTTATTCTCTCCGGAGTTAGCCCTACCCAGGGCTTTTCCAGTGGTCTATTCTCTGGTACTGAAGGCAATCTTAGCGGTCAAGGGGGCAATATCAATGTCAATGCGGATTCCCTACGAGTTGCCGATGGTGCAGTTTTGAGCGCCCGTACCTTGAGCCAATCCAATGGCGGTACGATTAACGTGAACGCTACTACCGTTGAAGCTACTGGTGGCGGTCAACTCCTGACCACTACCTTAGGGAGTGGGCAAGCCGGAGAAATCATCGTTAATGTAACTGAGAGTATCAGCTTAGCAGGCAGTGACCCCACCTACCGCGACCGCCTGGCTCAGTTTGGTGCAGCGACGATTGAAAATGACGGCACTGCTAGTGGCTTCTCGGCACGGACTCAAGGGACAGGGGCTGCTGGAAATTTGCAAATTGAGACGGGACAATTCCGGATTCGGGATGGAGCTCAGGTATCAGCAGCAACAGCGGGTGGAGAGGGAGGCAGCATCGCATTGACAGCGAATACCTTCGAGGCAACCAGTGGTGGGCGACTCCTGACTAGGACATCTAGCAACCAGCGTGCTGGCAATATTACCCTAAACGTGGATGACAGAATTACCCTCGCCGATCAAGGAACTGGACTATTTGCTGACACGGCTTCCGGTTCCACTGGATCAGGGGGAGATGTCATGCTCACAACAGGAGAGTTATTGGTTCGAGATGGTGCACGAGTCGCTCTTGATGCTGAAGGGTCGGGTGATGCAGGTACATTGGATATTACAGCTCGCTTGATTGAACTGAAAAACCAAGGTCAGCTAACGGCGGAAACGGCATCCGGTAATGGTGGAAATATCAGGCTGCATGTGCAGGATTTATTACTGCTGCGTCACAACAGTCTCATTTCTACTACAGCAGGTAATGATAAAGCAGGTGGCGATGGCGGCAACATTACGATTGATACTGGTTTCATTGTGGCTGTGCCTGAAGAAAATAGCGACATTGCCGCCGATGCTTTCGAGGGTCGGGGAGGTAACATTAACATCGCAGCACAGGGAATTTTTGGAATTGAGTTTCGGGAAAACCGGACTCCCTTAAGTGACATCACTGCCAGTTCTCAATTAGGTGTCGATGGTGTAGTGGAAATCAACCGACCTGATGTTGACCCCAGTCGAGGGTTAGCCGAGTTGCCCAGTGATTTGGTGAATGCAGCAGGGTTAGTCGATCGCAGTTGTGGTGTTCGTGCTAGAAAAACTACTAGCAGATTTGTTGTTACGGGGCGGGGTGGCTTGCCCCCCGCTCCCACAGAAGCCCTAAGTGGTGACACTGTTTGGAGCGACTTGCGTCTACACGTTCAGCAAGCTGAGAATAGCGCGAGTTCAGTGAATCATTCAACAAACAGAACACCAGTAGAAGCCCAAGGCTGGGTGAAGACTTCCGATGGACAGGTGATTCTTGTTGCTCAAGCATCTGAAGAAAGCCCCTTTTGTTCCTCGCTTCAACATTAAGAAACCTAACCAAAACCCTTTCACTACAACCGAGCGATCGCAAGACGTTTTATTGTAAAGGTTATGCAGCACACACAGCCAAGGGATTGCAGAGTCATATACCTTTATAAGTAAGGACTACCGATTCCAACTTGGCAATGCCATCTTTTCTTGCCAGAATGCATCAGCCGGAACCTGAAAACAAATGTCCGGATTGCCTATCCATCAAACTGGAAGGAATTCCGGTTCAGCAGGAGAACTCAGATCGTTTTGAGTTTTGGCATTTATCTACCCAAACGCATCAGATTGACCTGCACTTGACGATTCACTTTAACGAACAGTGGGAATCCCTGAAGCAAGGCCGCGTGAAGTTTGGTTTAAAAGGGGGAGAACTAAGACTAAAGCTGGAACATTGCGAACTTCCCTTTGAATCCCGCGAACTAGCAGGTTCGTTTGCACTGGGTATTCAAACCGAACGGCAAGAACCCGAAGCAAGTAAAAAAACAACGGGTATAGAAGGTGGCATTCGCACTACAACGTCTGCTTTAGATGGGAGTAAAACGAAAACTCTATTTAACGGTAATCCAAAAACAGACTTCAATAAAACCGAGGCGTTTCAGGTTAGTGTCTGTCACGTAACTCCAAAGGTTTCTGAAGAGAATCCAGCCTGGATTTTTGAAGAAGAAAGGGGCGATCCAGTCTTAAAAGGCGTGCTGAGGCAGGAGACGCTGGGTACTTTGAACGCGATTGATTTGCCCTGTCGTGTGGAAGCAACATTTGAAGTTTCCCAGCGAGATGTGTGTTTGACTGACGCGGAGGGATTGTGGCCGCCAGATATTAGTCGCAATAAAAGGGCCGTGTTAGCCAGACTGATTATCCAGCGTTTGCTAGCACCAAAATTCAAGCCCTATCTCAGTCGAGCGGAGTTGCATTATGACTGATGACGCATCAATGCAGGATTTGCACGTTCTGATCCAGCAAATTTTAGAGTCCAAAACCGATAATCTCAAGTACCTAGCCGCGATCGCAGGTTTAAATCTGGCGGCAGATTTTGCAGAATCCGATCTAAGCCATACTGACCTGAGTGAAGCTGATTTGGTACAAGCCAACTTCAGAGGCACGAATCTCAGAGGGGCTAACTTGAGAGCTGCAAAGCTCAGAGGTGCTGACTTGAGAGGTGCTGACTTGAGGTTTGCCAAGTTGAGTGACGCTGATTTGAGACAGGCTAACCTCCGAGGAGCCAACCTGAGTGATGCCGATTTGACCAATACTGGATTAGACGGAGCCAACC
>JAIUYC010000818.1 GCA_020216575.1 Coleofasciculus sp. S288
AAGAAACCCGACTTCTGGGTGTGAGGTTTATTTACGCCCACCTGCTTAAACGCCCAAACACGCAAGGAAACAAAACAAGGTTTTTATCTTCATTTAACCTAGCTCAATTCTTCGCATTGGGAGCCACAATTTTATTAGGCTTAACCCTTATCATTTATCCCGCTTTTTGGGACAACTTGCCTTGGACGGGTTATATACAGGGGAGAATGCCTGCCTTATATGAGTTTTTTCAAAAGCAACCGAAAGACAGTTTAATTGCTTCTCTATCAGACGAAGTGAATAATCTGCCCACGTTTTCCCAACGCTCTGTTTTAGTTGGCAGCGAATATGCAATTCCCTATCATGTTGGATACTATCGCCCCTTTCGCCAGCGAACGCTCGATTTAATTCAAGCTCAATATAGTCCAGATTTGGCACAGGTGCAGAATTTTATTCAAAAGTATGGTATAGATTTTTGGATGTTAGAGCAAACTGCCTTAACGTCTGAATACATTGTCAATAATCCCTGGCTTAACCAATATCAGCCTGCCAAAGATGCTCTAGCTAAATTCCCGCAAGGAACAATCCCAGCTTTGTCAACGGTGATGAAACGCTGCGCTGTTTTCGAGGGGGAAGGGTTGGTTGTCCTTGAAGCCGATTGTATTTTAAAAACACCCAATGTTCAGTAAACAACTATACGTTACCGGGTTGCGACCTTTCATTATCGTTCTATTAGTTCTCGGCATCTTTTTTCGCTTCGTTAATCTTGATCGCAAAGTTTACTGGATTGATGAAGTTCACACCTCAGTCAGAGTTGCCGGATATGGCAAACAAGAATTTGTCGATTTAATCCCGAAAGCTCAAGTTATCGGAATTGAAGAGTTTCAGAAGTATCAACGCCTCACTCCTGAAAGAGACTTGGGCGATGCGCTGAACTCGTTAGCCGGAAACTCCGAGCATTCGCCCTTCTATTACTTGATGGCGCGATTTTGGATGCAATGGTTTGGCAGTTCAGTCGTCGTAACCAGAAGTTTAGCAGCGTTCATTAGTTTACTGGCTTTCCCTTGCCTCTACTGGTTAAGTCAGGAGTTATTCGCCTCGCCGTTAGTAGGGTGGATGGCAATCGCCCTAATGGCAGTTTCACCGTTTCATATCCTGTATGCTCAAGAAGCACGACAGTATAGCTTGTGGGCTGTAACCATCTTACTCTCAAGTGCGACCTTGTTATGGGCGCTTCGAGATAGAGACGAAAAACGTCCTGTCTCTAAATGGGCAATTTATGCGCTAACGGTAGCCGCAGGTTTATATGCGCACCTCCTATTTGCAATGACGCTTCTCGGACATGGAATTTATCTCATTGTCCGGGAAGGGTGGCGCGAGAAAGCGGCTAAATCTCGCCTCGTCGCCTATCTCCTGGCATCATTAGCAGGAATTATCGCGTTTTTGCCGTGGTTAGTGCTGTTTGTGAATGATTCGGATGGAATCGGAGGATGGGTAGCTAGAAAAATGCCCTTTGCCACGTTAATTCAACGGTGGGCAATTAACCTGAGTTCCCTTTTCTTGGATATTCAGATTGGCTTTTCTGAGCGACTCTTCGATATTGAGTCCGTTCAAGATACTATCAAGCTGGATTTGGGGAACCCGTTTACGTATTTAATCCTATTAATTTTAGGCTTGATTGGTTATTCAATTTATTTTCTCTGCCGTCACACAGAAAAACACGTTTGGTTATTTATTCTGACCTTAATTCTAATTCCAGGACTGATTCTAGCTTTACCGGATTTGATATCAGGAGGACAGCGTTCAACGATTGGTCGATACTTAACCCCGTGTTATTTGGGAATTCAACTGGCAGTTGCTTACCTATTTGCAACTAAGATTACGTCCCTGGATGTGAGAGTTGGGCAGCAAAAGTTATGGCAGGTAGTTATCGCGGTACTGGTGTCATTGGGGGTTTTATCCTGTGCGATCGCATCTCAAGCCGAAACTTGGTGGAATAAGTATAGCTGCTACGATAATCCGCAATTGGCTCAGTTCATTAATCAAGCTCCCTCCCCCCTAATTATCAGCAGCCCGGAGAAAGCCAGCCGCTTAACCTCTCTGAGTTACGAACTCAAGCCAAGCGTAGGATTTTTGTTGCTCGAAGACCCGAATCAGCTTAAAATCCCTAACAGTTTTACGGATGTATTTTTATTCCGACCCTCTGAAGAATTCATTCAAGCCCTTGAACAACATCCTGCCTACAAGGTAGAACCTGTTCCTCAGTTAAGAAATCTCTGGCAGTTGGTTATGGGAACTAGTAGAGGCTGGCAGAAATAAGAGACTACTTTTTCTAAAAACACGATAAAAGCAGTCAATTCCGCTCCCCTGCTCCCCCGCTCCCCCTTAGCCAGGTTATTATTGGGAACCCAAAGGATACCGAAGGACTCAGATTAAGTAGACTATCTCGACGACACTAATCCACCAGCCCAACTTCTCCTGAAGAACCTTCTCGCCTTACGTAGTTACCTAGTAGGCTATTTGTGCCTTGCTGGTCTAGAACTATAAAGGCTAATATCTACGCCTACTAGTGATTCAGAGCTCCATCTACCTTCCTAGGTGTGAGAAGTACAGCCAAATGACTAACTCCCCCAACCCCGGTAACGAACCAGAACCCCAGGCAAGCAATCAGCCAGAACCCAATCCTCCCCAAAATTCACGGCGACAGTGGCGACAGCGTCTATTGCTGTTGACGGGTGCCTTGTTGCTCATCGGAGTTGGCGGCGGAATCACTGGGGCATGGTTTTTCGTCCAACGCAGCCTTGCACCCATGGTTGAGAAGAATATCGCCAAGCTCTTGAATCGCCCAGTGGAGTTGGGACAAGTGGAGCGCTTTTCCCTCAACAGTTTGCGATTTGGTGCCTCAAAAGTTCCAGCGACGCTCACCGACCCCGATCGCGTTTCGATAGAGGCGGTAGAAGTAGAGTACAATCCAGTGAAACTCCTGTTCAACCGCACCCTAGAGCTTGATGTCACCCTCGTTGAGCCGGATGTCTACATCGAACAGAACGAAAAGAGAGAGTGGGTTTCTAGTAGACTTCAGCCTCAAGAGAAGGGTGCAATTACTGTAGATTTACAAGTGTTGCGGGTTCGGAATGGAGACCTCGTAATGGTACCCAGGTCACAAGAGGGCAAACTCCAAAAACCCGTTGAAATCGACCTATCTTCTGGCACAAGTCGTTTTTTTGACGACAACAAACGAATTGAGTTTGATGTAAATGGTCAATTGGTGCAAGGGGGTAAAGTTCGGATTCAAGGAGAAAGCCGTCCCCCTCAGCAAGAGACAAATTTGCTTGTTTCAGGAAGTGACTTGCTAGCCACTGAAATCGGTCGATTGCTTCAGCTCCCATTAGTGATGCAAGCGGGTCAGGTTGATGGCAATCTAGAGGTGCAATTTCGCG
>JAIUYC010000819.1 GCA_020216575.1 Coleofasciculus sp. S288
CCTTGGAAGTTTTCTGTGGAGCCGATCGCCCCTAGCGAATTCTTTCAGGAAAACCTCAGACAGATTTCTGAGGTGTTTGATTTACAAAGTGGTGAAGAGTCTAAAAAACTCCTGATTGATGCCATTTGTCAGGAGTCGCTACGGCAGTTTAAGCACTTGAAAATTTGGAAAGCAGCCCCGTTTTCTGGCGAACAAACGACTGGTTATGTGGACTATCTGCTGGCCAAGAGACGTGCCTATCTAGAAGTACCATTACTTTGCATTATCGAAGCGAAGAAAGATGATTTTGAGCAGGGATTAGCTCAATGCTTGCCCGCCATGAAAGCCTGTCAATATAACAACCAGTTACTAGGTCAAAAATTGGACATTTATGGCATTGTGACTAATGGAGAGGGGTGGCAATTCTATAAATTAACTCTGGATGGATTGGTATATGGTTCTGAGCTATATGCGATCGGGAATTTGCCTCAAGTCTTAGGAATTTTGAACTTTGTTTTTGAGCAGTGTGAACAGAATTTGTTAGCAGTCTTGGGAGGACAATCATGAACTCATTTCAAGAGGAATGGAGAATGTCTCAAACCAATAATTTAGCGGCTCTCTATGAACAAGACATTTTGCTGTGGTCAGAAGATACGGTTGCCAAGCTGAAGGCACGGGACTTTGATCATCTCGATATTGAACATTTGATCGAAGAGGTAGAAGCATTGGGGATTTCTCAAAAAAAGGAGTTGATTAGCCGCTTAATTATTTTATTAGAGCACTTATTGAAACGGTTGTATGTGAATTTACCCGATGACTATAACGGTTGGGAACGAACGATTCGGACTCAGCGCGGAGAACTAGAAGTTTTGTTGGATGCAGCCCCCAGCCTCAGCAGTCGGTGGGAAATGAGCTTTGATAAAGCTTGGCAAATTGCGCTCAAAAATGTGCGGAAGGAGTATCCACAAGTTTCCTTTCCATCTGAATGGGGCTACGATCGCTCCATCGATCCCATGCTCAATAGTGACTTCTGGCTGGAATTATCGGAGGAGTAATGATATGCCATCCAATCTCTATGAAACCGATTTTTATGCCTGGACGTTAGAGCAGTCAAAGTTGCTCAAGGAGGGGGATTTTAAGCATCTGGATATTCCTAATCTAGTGGAAGAAATTGAGTCACTGGGAAAGCAGGAACGGCGAGAACTGGAAAGCCGCCTAGGAATTTTAATTGGGCATTTACTGAAATGGGACTATCAACCCGACAAGCGCAGTAAAAGTTGGAGGGCAACGATTCGTGAGCAACGACGGGCAGCACAAAAACTCATTGCCCAGAACCCCAGTCTAAAGCCCTATCTATCAGAGGCGATCGCCGATGCCTACGAATCTGGACTAGATTTGGCAGTGAAGGAAACACCTTTAGATTATTCAGACTTGCCAGAGGATTGCCCTTATACCTCTGAGCAACTGTTTGATCCTGACTTTCCCTCTGATTTGAACCCTGCTTGAGCTAACCTAAAATGCCAATCCATCGCCAACGCGCCCAACGATATCTCCAGACATTTGATTTTGAGTCTCTGTTCATTGAAGAACTGGGCTGGGATACGGTCAATCGCGTTACTCTACCCTTTGAAGTCGATGGCGAACCCTTTGAGGTGATGTCTATCGCCCAAAAGCGCGGCTTCACGGTGTTCAAGTGCATCACCCCGGCAATTCCGGCGCGGCCAATTCGGGTGAAGCTCGATCGCCAACTGACGGACTACAGCAAATCGCACCTGTTGGTATTTGGCGATGAGGGCAAGACTCAACAAATCTGGATGTGGGTGCGGCAGGAACCGGGGAAACCGTTAGCACCCCGATTTGAACAGTATCAGGTGGGACAGTCTGCCGAGCGGTTGTTGCAGAAGTTAGAGGCGTTGGCGATCGCTTTTGCCGAAGAGGAAAAACTAACCCTGGTGGAAGTCGCCCAACGGGTGAAAAAAGCCTTTGATGTCGAAAAAGTCACCAAGAAATTCTTTACCCGATTTGAAAAGGAACATGGGCAGTTCCTCAAATTTATTCAGGGCATTCAGTCAGAGTTCGATCGCACCTGGTATGCGTCGCTAATGCTGAACCGACTGATGTTTGTCTATTTCATCCAGAAGAAAGGCTTCCTGGATGGCGATATTAACTACCTGCGAAATCGACTCAAACGCTGCCAAGCCGAATGGGGCACGGATACGTTTCATTCCTTTTATCGCCACTTTTTGCTGAAGCTATTCCATGAGGGATTGGGTAAGCCCGATCGCAATCCTGAATTAGACCAACTGCTGGGCAAAATTCCCTATCTGAATGGCGGCTTGTTTGAAGTCCACCAGTTGGAAGAAAAATATGACAGCACTCTGCACATTCCCGATGCAGCATTTGAGCAAGTCTTTAACTTTTTTGATGAGTACAACTGGCACTTAGACGACAGACCGCTGCGTAACCAGAATGAAATCAACCCGGATGTGCTGGGCTACATCTTTGAGAAGTACATCAACCAGAAGCAAATGGGGGCGTACTACACCAAGGAAGACATCACCGAATATATCAGCAAGAACACGATTATTCCGTTTTTGTTTGATGCAGCGCAGAAACGGTATCCCGCAGCCTTTCGCCCTCATCCCCTACCCCCTGCTTCGCACGCCCTTCGGTCTACTCCCAAGCAGGGAGAAGGGGGACAAGACGGTTCGACTCCCCTCTCCCCCCCTGGGAGAGGGGCTGGGGGTGAGGGTCTGGTCTGGCAACTCTTGCAAGAAAATCCTGACCGTTACATCTATCCTGCCGTTCGTCACGGGGTCGATCTTGAACTCCCAACTGAGATTGCCGCTGGTATTGAGGATGTCTCGCAACGGGGCGGCTGGAATAAGCCTGCTGCTGAGGGGTTTGCTCTGCCCACAGAAACCTGGCGGGAGCATGTGGCACGGCGCAAGCGGTGTTTGGAACTGCGGCAAAAGCTGGCGGCGGGGGAAGTGACCCACATCAATGACCTGATTACCTACAACCTGGATATTCGTCAATTTGCCCAGGATGTGATCACCAGTTGCGAAAGTTCGGATTTGCTGAAGGCGTTCTATCAAGCCATCGAGCAAGTCTCGGTGCTAGACCCCACCTGTGGATCGGGGGCGTTTTTGTTTGCGGCATTGAATATTCTGGAGCCGCTGTATACGGCTTGTTTGGAACGGATGCAGGGGTTTGTCGATGAAGACGATGCTAGGTTATCCCCTCATCCCCTAACCCCTTCTCCCCCCTTAGGAGAAGGGGGACAAGAAACTCCGGCTCCCCTCTCCCGTTCTGGGAGAGGAGCTGGGGGTGAGGGCAATGACTATTGGGAAATCTCTCCTGCCCTCCGTCAACGTATGACGGAAGTTGCCCGCGAATTCCGCAAACAACCCACTCCAAGCGAAGCAATCCTTTG
>JAIUYC010000820.1 GCA_020216575.1 Coleofasciculus sp. S288
AGGAGTTTTTCCAACGGATGCAAAGCGTTTTTGAGCGACTGGAATCAACGATTGAGCATATCTTCGTCGCTGGAGATGAAGCAGCGGTGAAGTGGACAATGCGAGGCGTCAGCAAAAGTGGGAAGTCCGTCACGTTTGAAGGAATTACGGTTTTCCAGGTCAACGATGCTGGTAAGATTCAAACAACTCATGCTTACTGGAATCCAGGGGCAATGATGGCTCAGTTGCGAGAATAGGTGAGGTAGCTGTGGCTCGTAAACGGTTGATTATCGAGATGGGCATGGGAGTAGACCAACACGGACAGGAACCCACCGTGGCAGCAGCGAGGGCTGTCCGTAATGCGATCGCTCACAATGCCTTGCCTGGTGTTTGGGAAGTTGCAGGTTTGAGCGATCCGAATCAGATGATCGTTGAAGTCAAGGTAGCAGTACCTTACCCCGAACAAGTACGAGAAGAAGAAGTCTTGGCAGTGCTGCCTTTTGGTCGAAAAACCCTCATCGTTGAATCGGGTGGAATGATTGTTCAGGGTCGGGCAATTCCCGAACTTAATGATAAAAATGACGATATGCTCATCGCCGTGGCGGCTGTTACTGTTTTGGTCGATAGCCAGTAGCCAATGTCAGGATATGCTCACACTCGGCGGTTGCGATCGAGTCAACTAATTTTGTATTCTCCCTTGCGATACTTAGAGGAACTGGGGACTTGCTCAGAATCCACCCCGTTCATGTTAAAATCTATTTCAATTATGAAAGTTTTGTTGGGAAGGTAGACTTAAACATGGAAGCAGCACTGCTGTTAGCGAAACTGCCGGAAGCTTACTCCATTTTCGATCCCCTGGTAGATGTTCTCCCAGTCATTCCTGTTTTCTTCTTGCTGCTAGCCTTTGTTTGGCAAGCTGCTGTGGGTTTTAGATAAATCCCAAACTGAAAAATCTTATAACAAATCTAAAAGGGTACCTCCTAGTTGTACCCTTTTTATGCTATTGATGCGCCTAGCACGAGGTTTACCTGAACAACCGTTACTGGCGTCCTCCAATCGTCTTTTGAAAGGCAGGTCGATCAGAAAGGCGTTTGATATAGTCAACTACTGCGGGATAATCGCTTAAATCAAGCTTCAACATGATTGGAATGTAAGCCAAGACAGACCCGACTGCCACATCGGCTACGGTGAACTCATCTCCAAGCAAGAACGGCTGCTTCTCAAAAATTTGATGGAGTGCTCTCATCAACCTGGGCATTTCCCGTTCCCGACTAGCTTCGACAAAAATTCCCGGTCCCAAGGTGGCATTGCCAAAGAGAATCCACTGGCTAATTTTGGCTTGCTCTTCTGGAGATGGCTGCATCTTGCCGTACTTTTGAGCCAGGTAGAACAGAATTGCCCCCGACTCCCAAAGCTGAAAATCTCCATCCACAATGGCTGGGACTTTCCCTATCGGGTTAATCGCTAAGTATTCAGGTTGCCGATGTTCCCCCGCCTGCATATCCAGGAGGATAAATTCATAGGGAACTCCCAGTTCTTCCAGATACCACTGGACAATTGATGCCCGACTGCGGGCTCCGCCATAAAGTTTTAGCATTACAGTAGCGATCTAGAGAACTTTGTGAGTATATTCGTGCTGTTTAACGTCATCTTCCCGGCGGATAACACGGGTTTGATTGAGTACCCGCTTGCGTTCGGTGGAGTAGTTGAAGTCTTTGTAGGTTGTACCTAGCGGGATATGGGACTGTGCTTCTTGACGACTCTGGTAGGTGCGTGCTGCGGCGATCGCTCTGCTAGCGAACTCATCACAAAACTGAGCCTCTGGGGGAAACTCAGCAGGTTTTTGGGGCGTTTCTCCTGAAAGCAGCGCGCCCAAAGTTGTGCCGCAAGCCAATGAATAGGATGTCGGGATGCCTTTGAGAATGGCTTCTAGTGCCGCTGACGGAATGGGTTCGATGACTTTGACTTCATGAACTTCACCCTCTTCTTTCAGGAAGCATGTGGCTAAGCCAATCACGAGGTAACTATCGGTCGAGACATCAGGGGCATCTTTTAAGGTCGTTGCAGCTGCCATAAGACTAGTTGGTGTTAAGGAGCAGGATACCAAGTACGAAGCAATGGAAGAGCTAGCTGTCATTCGTCTTTTGTCAGTTGTCAGTTTTTCAAGCTACTCAACCAATAACCAATGACTAAATAAACATCAATGGCTTCGGTTCGCATTTTACCAGGATTTAGTAACTGACCTCGACCTACTTCGCTATGCTCCTGAACCATGAACCATTAGCTTAAGTGGGAAACTTGAGCTTGTTGATGTTCATCCATTGCTTATGCCACTTCCCGAAGGTACACACTAAGGCTGTGTCCCAACCAGACTGCTGGGGGAAGTAATTTTTAGTAAATGGGAGTTAATGTTTCAGGAAATAGGGAAAACGGTGTTGTAGTCTGTTTCAGAACATCCAATACTCAAGGATAGTCTGGTGGCTTTTTTGAGACCCCAAAGACGCCTGAGTAAGTGACACACTCAGACCAGCCATTAGGGTGCTGAACGCCGTAATGTGAAATCTAGTTAGACCGCAGGTACTGTTGAGGAAAATATGAGCGCTGATACTTTTGTAAACCGGAAAGACCTAAACCGCCAGTGGTCACCGATGCCGCGTAAAACTCAAAAGCGTTTACCTCCAGTCAAGCTGACACCCAGGACAGGTCAGAAGCAGTCAGCTCAGAGCATCCGCACCTTAGCCCACTGCAACGCTAAACAGGGGAATTATCAGGAGGCGATCGCTCTGCTCACTCAGTTGATTCGCCGCAATCCCATCAACGCTGCCGACTACAACAATCGGGGGTTGATTTACTTCCAAAGCGGTCAACGCGAGAAAGCACTTGCAGATTATAACAGAGCTTTGGCACTCGATCCAGAATTGGATAGTGCTTACAACAATCGCGGAAGTTACTACGCTGCCCTTGGATACATGGCAGAAGCCCTCACCGACTATGAGACAGCTCTTGATCTCAATCCGGGCAATGTTCGCACCTGGATCAACCAAGCCATTACCTTTCGCGAATTAGGGCTTCACGACTTAGCCCTAGAAAACCTTGACATGGCTTTAATTTTGGGAGGCTTGGAAGAACACATTTACGCTGAGCGGGGTCGTAGCTATCATCTACGCGGTGACTGGAATTGTGCGGTCGGCGATTATCAACGCGCTCTCAGAGAACTATCGTTTTCCGGTTCCTCTAGTCGCCTGCGCCGAAAAGTTGAAAGTTGGATGGGCGAACTCTTGAAGCCCTTGAGTGCTTAATTTGTCATTAGTCCTTAGTCAGTTGTCAGATGTCAGTTGTTAGTAGTTAGGGAGTTGCAAGAAAATAAGATACCAGTCAACCAGGGACAATCGTGATATCCCATTTGGGCAATGTCTCAGAACGCTGCCAGAAAGG
>JAIUYC010000821.1 GCA_020216575.1 Coleofasciculus sp. S288
AGTGACGCCGATGGTTATCTTCAAGTTCTCCAGCGATTGAGACCTTCTGCAACCTTTGTCGTTGTTTATGATTTGCAACCAGTGGCGACATCCAAAGCATCAGAGGTTCAAGATCTCACTTAATCTAGAACTGGCTTTTGCTTCCTCTTCAGGGGGCGAATAAAATAAATATATATCCCAGGCTCTCCCTATCCCCTCATCTCCGATGTGTTTTAACTCAATGGCATTGGGTTTTGAAAGGGGATTGGGGAGAGTTCCCATGACTGAAATGCCACCTTCTGTAAAGGTTGCTCAAGTCCTACAGGACAGGGATTGAATGGATTTTTGCAAGTCAGTTTTGATTATTATCTCCCACTCGTCAAATGAAAAGATAACGTGAATTTTATGACTAAATTATGTGAAGTGTCTGCTTATCGGCGTATTGGCACAATTCAATAAAGATAGGTACTTCGGTCACTAACTGTACACAGTTGACCAATGTGCTGCAATGACGCTTCTACTCCCTAATATGCAATGACGCTTCGTACTCCCTAATATGTTTACAGAGGAAAAAATTCTGACACCGGAGCTCAAAGGACAACGCACCCTCGCTGCGATCGTTTTCACAGATATCGTTAGCTATAGTGCGCTGATGGCAGCAAACGAAGAGCATACCCTAGATTTGCTCCGTCGTGACTTCCAAATCATGACCGAAGTGTGTCATCGGTTTGATGGCAAAGTCCTCAAAAAAATTGGCGATGCCTTACTGATGTACTTCAGCAGTGCTGTTAAGGCTGTTGCCTGTGCCAAAGAAATTCAATCAACCTTAGCGGAGGCGGCGCGTCACCTTGCCTCGGAGGATGTACTGACCCATCGCATTGGCATCCATTTGGGCGATGTGTATTTTAATGGCTCTGATGTGATGGGAGATGGGGTGAATGTAGCAGCACGACTGCAATCTGAAGCTCCACCGGGGGGGATTTGCCTTTCCCAGACAGTCTACCAGGTTGTCAAAAATCCTCTGGCGTTAAAAGTGACTGACTTGGTGCCAAAAAAGCTAAAAAATCTGCCAGATTCGGTGTCAGTCTACCAAATTCCGCCTATCTCCCCCACACCCTTTACAACTTCATGGGAGTTTGCATCGGCCTATGCTGACCCAGAGATGAGTGGCGATGAATCCGATTTGACCATTTACTCATCCGGTCAATGGATTTTGTTGCACGAACATTTCTTTCAGCTAGAAACCTATAGCCACACGCCAGATGGCAAGTTGGTCGTACAGATTCCCTCGCAGACTATCCAAGACGATGCTGTAATCCAGTCGTTTCGCCCGAACTTGGAACAGTCACAACCTCTGAATTTTGCCTATCAAAATGACGGTTTTTTGGCTAGAGTCAAGGGTGTTGAAGCGACATCCAGACAGGAGGGTAAAATCTGGACACTTACCTTTGAACCGAAACTCCTCAGGGCTGATGGTAAAACGCTCGAACAACCCTACAAAAGCCCCAAGCGAGCGTACTCGGTCGATGATATTGCGGAGTTGAAAGTAAGGCGGCTTTTACTCAACGACCCACCCAAACTGCAAATGCTAAGAGATGCTCAGGTTGTCTCTCCGGCTTTTGCAGAGCGTGAAATGCTGGAGAATTTAATTAGAAGCAGCACGACCTCAGTTAGCGTTGAAGATTGCGTGCTTCAGTCGCTGTATCCCCTGTATAAGGATAACCCTCGGGTTTTCTTAGAACTGGCGCGACTAAAAGCCATCTTCTTTTTGAAAGCGGCGGGTATTGTTGATCAAGTGTTGGAATTGTCTTTAGGATCGATTTCCCAAGGAAAAGTGCATGTGCGGTTTCGAGGAAAACGGCGGCAGGTTTATTTTGATATTGAACCCAGTATTATTGAAGTCGAAGGCGATTGCCCTCTGGTGAATGAAGTCTGAATTATTGTACTAGCTATTTAAATTATTGACGAAATCAGGGTGTAACTCTTGCCAGGAACGGCATAAGGCTATCTTGCGATTTTCTAAAAGTTTGATCAGACCGCCAGTGATGATTTGGATTGTATCAGCATTACAGCTAGCGAGGAAATCTTCGGAAGAAAGAGTTCCTTGAAAAAATGCTTGCGATCGCTCCTGCATGCCTCGAATTCCATCAAACCCGATATATTTGACCAAAAAGGTAGTGAGGGGTGAGAACTTTAGATCGAAAGCAAACCCCTTAGAGCGTCCTTTTTCCAACAAATCAAATACTTCCTTCTCAATCTCCGTTTCTGCTTGGTGAGGGTTGGGAAGATGGGGTAAAGAATCAATTAAGCGACCAACCGAAACTCCAGAGCCCGGTAATTCGCCCATCATGATTGTTAGAGACACATCCGAGCCTATGCGTAAAGAAAGGGCTTCAAGGATGGCGATCGCAATTAGCTTGCTCTCTAAGTAAAGCCGCCCCACTTCAAGGTTCTTACTCGCTCGCTCAACCAACTCTTGATAAGTTTGGTCATCCGGCTCTCCTTGAAACTGGCGGAAAATCAGTTCCGGTTTGAGAAAATTCATAAAGCCTGCCATCTTTTGTATGGCGGTTCGATAATCTCGAACGGTGTAAGAGCCGGATTTTTGTAGATTGTGATTGGTTTCTGGTAATAAACTCCAAGTGTTATCTAAAAAAATGGCAGAACTCGGATTGCCAAAACCACCAACATCCCGGTTGGCAACTCTCACCGCTTGCTTCACGGTTTGAATAATTTCTTCGTCTGTTAGCTGAAGATTGAACTGATAGTTAATTGACTGCAAGCGCTGGTATAACAGTTCGCTAGGACTCACGCCTAAGTCTGACTTCGACCGAAAAGGAATAGTCGCTTCAATACAAGCCGCAATTTGAACAAGAAGCTTCTTATTCAGAAAAGGTTTCCAAACCTTGACAGCAACAAGCGCACTCAAAAATTCGTTTTGCCCTGCCAGAGGAGAAAGGACTTGACCGGGAACAAAGCCAAATATTGCTGCTACTATCCCAAACAGGGAATCATCAGGTAAATCAGTTTTTGTCCGAATGAATAGCTGTCCCCTATCCTCTTCAATAAAGGGAACGAGATAATAGGTGAGGTTGAAATTTACGCTACCATCGATTTGGACGTATACAATATCATGGAATAAAGCGGCTAGTACCTCTATCCCATTGGTATAGCCACCCACTTCAAAAATATGTTCTGTTGAATGGAAATAGCGCCAAGGACCCGTCATGGTTTGGACAATTAGCTTGGTGATTCGAGAAAGTTGGGTTGGAGGAACTTCAACCCTTAGCTGCTGGGTAACCCAGATGAGCTTTTCCAGGCATTGCTGATAATTCTGTTCAAAATTCATAAGGGGATTTCAGCCTTGAGTTGAAGTCGTTGAAGATTTAGATAGGTGGTAGAATTTGTTGATTTGCTTGCACGGGTGATTGAAG
>JAIUYC010000822.1 GCA_020216575.1 Coleofasciculus sp. S288
ATTCAAATCCCATTTCCGGTTGGAGGAGTCCCAAAGCTTAATTGCTTGAACTTCCTCATTGGCTTTCACCCAAGGGTAAGCCATCTGAGGAGAATTGAAACTACCGCCATTGCCTCCTAGATAAGCAATCACGGGATTCTTGATTTCATGCTCGTTGCAGATGTCTCGCAATTTCGACCAATCTATTTGCTCATTGCGTTTCATGGTCGTAGTCGGATTACCCCACAGCAACTGCTTGGAAGCTGCATCGCCGACTTGATACTTAGGGGTTCCCCCAGAGGGCGATACCATGACTGCGAGTTGAAAACAAATGATACCCGTTGCGATCGCAGCTAGCCACCGGGAAGTCGTCCAGCCTGTTAAGGCAGCAACGATCCCAATTGCTAGTGCTAGGGGTATTAGCGTGATATTAATCAGACGGACGTTGTGATTGGTGCCAATCGCCGCCAGCAGCATCATCGGCACTCCACCCGCTAGGCAAATCCAGATTGCCGTTTTTTGAGTGACATTGAGCTGAAGTTGCTTGCGGACAAGTTTGACAACAAACGTTGCAATAATCGCCAAAGTCAGAAGTGTCAAAGCGACACCCAACATGGACTGAGAAACGGCATATAACCATTTCATCAAGGTTCCCAGGGTACGCTCTGGTCCAAGTGCATGTCGAGCATAAGCGCCAGAACCAAAAGCCTTGCCTAGAGCGGGTCTCCAGTTGAACACCCACCAAGGTATCATCAGAGCGATCGCCAATCCGATGGCTTTTAACACAGAGGTGAAACTCGGACTGATAATGATTTTGCGCCAACTCAAGAACAGTGCTAGCAGCATGACGGGACCGGCAATAAAGAGAATAGTCGGTTTCGCTAGCCCTCCCAACCCCAGAGCAATGCCAAGACCAATCCAACTGCGGGGCGATTGTTCCTCCTTGTTCCAGTCCATAAACAGGAAATAAAGCATAGCTGCGATCGCCAGAATCAGCGGGTAATCCACGTAGAACCGCATGCTGGGTTGGATGATAATTGGACAAACTGCCAGAAAAGCAACCGCAAAGGCTCCAGCCGTTGCACCAGCAATGCGTCTGCCAGCCAGATAGATAAATGCCAGACTAACCCCTAAGGAGAGTAGGGAGACTATCCGCACAATTGCTGAATTGACCCCGAAGAGTAAGGTAAAGGGTAGGGCGATAATACGCCAAGCTGGAGGTCTAGCTCGATCTTCGTGGAGCAAAACTCTCACGAGTTCACCGAAACCGCCTTGTTCAAACGATGCAACATCTTTGTAAGCGCGATTGATATAGCGAGCTTCATCCCAATTCGTGCCGTAGGGATGAGCTACAATCCAGAAAACGGCGGCAATTGTAATTGTAGTAACAGTTAGTAATGCCAAAGCAATCCAAAACTCTTGTCTAAAGACTTTTGTCGATTGCCGCCTCCATGATTGATAGGTGCTTACGATGTTCATAAAGTAAAAACTCCATCGCGTAAATTTGAATCCTCAAACCTTCAAGTAACACTTGCTATCGAACTCACGAATCCTTTTCTTACTTCTGTAGGAGTAGTTTTGACAAGATATAGGTGGAATTCTTAGCTAAATCTTCACCAATTCTTTGTAATCCAACCCAAAACGCAAAAACTTCATGAAATTGAATGTATTAAGGCTGACATGTCTTCAAGAGCATGCCATCAATGGTAATAAATAACGTCTTTTCCCACTGCTTAAAAACTGTGCCTGAGCAAGCCTGAATTATCATTCAAGTCGGTTGTAACCTTTTCTCAAATGTAGGAGGTTAGATGAACGAGACTGACAGAAGCGAGGCTTTGCTTTTCGGGTTATTTTGCCTATCAGGATTGATAGGGGTTATCGCAACGCCGATTGTAATCGTTACCGCAGGTCTTGTTGTCATAGCTGATGCTGAAGTAGATAACTCTCTGAAGTCGAATCGGAAAAGTTTAGTAGGACTGGCTAGAACCACTGGAACTTCAGCGGCTCTGGGGATTGGTATTGCCTTCACGACTGCTGCTATGCTTTGCAGTTCTGATGACAAAAATGAATGGCTTGATCGACCATCAGCATGCAAAGGATGCCAGCATTACCACGGGCGGCGGTACAAAGGCGAGCAATTAGTATGCGGCATGCATCCTTATGGTCCTGGCGATCAGCCTAATCCAGCTAAATGGTCAAAAACCTGTCCAGATTGGGAAGGCAGGTCATCAACTTAATACTTTATCTGGGCTTAGGGCTAATCACTGTAGCGGACTTACTGCTCTTGGATAACCATCAATTTTCGTGAAGTTAATGGAGCTAGCTCAAGGTTCTCGTATTCGAGTTAGCGTATCTATTTCTTACTTTATGCTAAAAGGATAATCTTATAGAAGGGATGGAATTGTAAAAGTTTAGTAAAGATTGATTGGGATAGACTGGTATATAAATATAGCCTCAGCCCTGTATTAGTAAAGAATTTGCAAGGCTGAGGAAATTGTGAAGGTTCAGTAAACGTTTAACCCAGGCTCTGTATTAGTACGGAATTTTACGACACATTAATAAGCATCTCTATTTTTTTACAGCCACCGTAAAATCTAAACTACTGAACCTGGGACATCAGATGGATATTTCATTAGTTCCACAATGGCAAACAACAGCACAGAGCTTTGCCGCGTCTGAAACGAGACTGGACGTATCAATCGTTGTACCAATCTACAACGAGGTAGAGTGTATTCCTCAATTGATTGACGCGATCGCAACCAGTCTCAAGGACACGGGGTTGAAATACGAAATCATCTGCGTGGATGATGGGTCTAAAGATGGCTCAACCCAACTGCTCAAGCAACTAGCCCTCGCAAGTCCGCACCTACGCGCTGTACTCCTGCGCCGGAACTACGGTCAAACGCCAGCAATGGCAGCAGGCTTTAAATACGCACAAGGTCAAGTGATTATCACCCTAGATGGTGACCTACAAAATGACCCCGCCGACATTCCCATGCTGCTCTCCAAGCTGGAAGAAGGCTATGATCTCGTGAGTGGTTGGCGCAAAAATCGGCAGGATGCCGCTTTAACTCGCTTACTGCCGTCCAAAATTGCCAACTGGCTGATTGGAAAGATTACAGGAGTCAAATTACATGACTACGGCTGTTCTCTGAAAGCTTACCGTTCAGAGTTAGTCGCAGATATGAACCTCTACGGCGAGTTGCATCGATTTTTGCCAGCTTTGGCATTTATCGAAGGGGCAAGAATTACCGAAATCCCCGTGCGTCACCATCCCCGCCGTCACGGTAGCAGCAAGTATGGGTTAGGGCGTACTTTCCGGGTGGTGCTAGATTTGTTCACCGTCTTTTTTATGAAAAAATTCCTGACGCGCCCGATGCACGTATTTGGGCTGTGGGGAATCATTTCCACGTCCGTAGGG
>JAIUYC010000823.1 GCA_020216575.1 Coleofasciculus sp. S288
AGATTTTTACAACCATCACACCCGCCCTATTAACTCGATCTACCGACGGGTAGTAGAAGAGTTGATGGTAGAAATGCATTTGCTGTCAGTCAATGTTGATTTTGGTTACGATCCCATCTATGCCTTGGGAGTTGTAACGTCCTTCAATCGGTTCATGCAAGGCTATCGACCGGAACGGGATAAAGAATCAATTTTTGACGCCCTCTGTCAGGCAGTGAGGAATGACCCGCAACAGTACAAGCAGGATGCCCAACGGCTTGAATCTCTTGCCGGGCGCTTATCGAGTCAAGAATTAGTTCAGTGGTTCAAGTCCCCGACTCCCCTAGAGGGCGCTGGAGATATCCATACCACTGTTGCCCTAATCTCGGACAACCCTAAATTTAAGTACAGCCGTCTGTTTGCGATCGGTCTGTATACGCTCTTAGAACAAGCCGACCCGGAGTTGGTCAAGGACGAAAAGCAACGGAGTGAAGCCCTCAAGCAAGTTAGTGATGCCTTACACCTCCCTGAGGAGAAGTTGCAAAAAGACCTAGAGTTGTACCGCAGCAACCTAGAAAAAATCGCTCAGGCGCGGATCGTGATTGAAGATGCGATCGCAGCTGATCGGAAGAAACGAGAACAGCGAGCCGAGGAAAAAAATAAAGCGGCAACATCATCGAGTGATTCTTCTGGTTCTACCTAGTTAGGGGTTAGTGGTTAGTAGTTGGTAGTGAGTGGAAATCCTACTATGCTACTAGCCACACCAGAAACCTTGCTGACCCACTACTGATTTAAAGCAATTGATTTAAAGCAATGTTTGTAGGCGTTGGATGAGCTGCTCGGCTGGCACGACCCCTTCAATGTGTTCTACGGGTAGAGAGTTTTTGAAGAGAACCAAGGTTGGCAAAGCTTGGATTTGATACTGAGACGCTAGTTGAGGATATTTATCGGTATCAATTTTTATAATCTGCAAGCGACCTTTTAGCTGAGCGTTCACTTTCTCCAAGATGGGCGCCATCATCTGGCAAGGACCGCACCAAGTCGCATAAAAATCGACCAACACTGGCAAATCGGAGCCAGAGAGTAGGTCTTGGAAACTGGTGAACTGCTTTTTAACGGCCATAAAAATCAACCTCTGTGTTGGTCTTTTTGCTCGATTCTAGTGCAAAATTCTTTGAGCTGAATCAACCAGACAGTATAGTTCAAGAGGAATTTTGTATGGAAGCATCACAGACATCTTCGCAACGCTTAGACGGTAGCGTTGCCCTGATTACGGGAGCCTCGCGGGGAATCGGTCGAGCTATTGCTATGGCGCTAGCAGCAGAGGGAACCCACGTTGTAGTAAATTATGCTAGTTCCAGCAATGCAGCTCAAGAGGTCGTGGCAGCCATTACTGACGCTGGAGGAAGCGCCGCAGCCATTCAGGCTGATGTTTCCAAAAGCGAACAGGTAGATGCTCTTGTCAAGGGGACTATGGAAAAATTCGGTCGGATTGATGTGCTGGTTAACAATGCTGGCATTACCCGCGACACGCTGCTGTTACGGATGAAACCGGAGGATTGGCAAGCTGTGATTGATCTGAACCTGACTGGCGTTTTTTTATGCACGCGGGCTGTGAGTAAAATCATGCTCAAGCAGAAATCGGGTCGGATTATCAATATTGCCTCGGTGGCAGGGCAGATGGGCAACCCCGGTCAGGCGAATTATAGTGCTGCAAAAGCAGGTGTTATCGGGTTTACCAAAACGGTAGCGAAGGAGTTGGCAAGCCGTGGGATTACGGTGAATGCCGTAGCGCCAGGATTTATTGTTACTGATATGACCGATGGGCTGAATTCAGAGGAAATTCTCAAATACATTCCCTTAGGTCGCTTCGGTCAAGCTGAGGAAGTGGCTGGAATGGTTCGGTTCCTCGCGGCGGACTCCGCTGCTGCTTACATTACAGGTCAGGTGTTCAATGTCGATGGTGGCATGGTGATGGCCTAACGCTTAGCTTGAGATGCGATCGCATTTGGTAGTGCAGGACTTACAGTTCGTAGTGAGGAATGCGAGTCCTCATTCCAAAGGGCTAAAGCCCTTACTACAAGCAAAAAACCAGCTTTTTTGTGACACTTGCGTCAGTCCTATGGTAGCCAAGCCGCCATGTAAGCTTTAGGGGTACGCCATTGTCGTACCCTCAACGAACTCTGTTTGTAAAAAAAATTTTGATTTAGCACTCTAGGCAGCTGAGTGCTAAATTGGCTAATGGAGCACGACAAAACCCCAGAAACTTATGGCAAAAATCGTTTCCTTTAAGGAAGAATCAAGACGGTCTTTAGAGCGGGGCATCAACGCCATTGCTGATGCTGTCCGCATTACCCTTGGACCCAAAGGTCGGAATGTTCTTTTAGAAAAGCAGTTTGGCGCTCCTCAGATTGTCAACGATGGCGTCACTGTCGCCAAGGAAATTGAATTGGAAGACCCGTTAGAAAATACGGGTGCTCGACTCATTCAAGAGGTCGCCAGTAAGACCAAAGACATTGCAGGTGATGGCACCACCACGGCAACAGTTCTGGCGCAGACGATGGTTCGAGAAGGATTGAAGAACGTTGCGGCAGGTGCGAATCCCGTTGCGGTGCGCAGAGGCATTGAAAAAACCATTGAGCATCTGGTTAAAGAGATTGAGGCAATGGCAAAGCCCGTTGAGGGAACTGCGATCGCTCAAGTCGCTACGGTTTCTGCCGGTAACGATGAAGAAGTCGGCGCAATGATTGCCGAGGCGATGGATAAAGTCACCAAAGACGGCGTCATTACAGTCGAAGAGTCGAAATCTCTCGCTACCGAACTCGATGTCGTTGAAGGGATGCAGATTGACCGGGGCTATATTTCCCCCTACTTCGTCACCGATAACGAACGGATGACAGTGGAATTTGAGAACCCCCGCATCTTGATTACTGACAAGAAGATCAGCAGTATTCAGGATTTGGTGCCGGTGCTGGAGAGAATAGCGCGTGCTGGTACTCCTCTGCTGATTATTGCCGAAGATGTGGAAGGGGAAGCCTTGGCAACCCTGGTGGTGAACAAAGCACGAGGCGTCTTGAATGCAGCGGCGGTGAAAGCACCCGGATTTGGCGATCGCCGCAAAGCAATGCTCCAAGACATTGCCGTTCTCACCGGCGGTCAGATGATTTCTGAAGAAGTCGGCTTGAGTCTCGATACGGTGTCCCTCGATATGATGGGAACTGCTCGGAAAATCACCATTGACCGAGACAGCACGACCATCGTTGCTGATGGCGAAACCAAGCCAGATGTCGAAAAGCGGATTGCTCAAATCCGCAGACAGTTGGAAGAAACCGACTCCGAATACGACAAAGAGAAACTGCAAGAGCGGATTGCTAAACTGGCAGGTGGTGTTG
>JAIUYC010000824.1 GCA_020216575.1 Coleofasciculus sp. S288
CTCAGCACCGGAAAATGCAGGATGCGCGTCAACTGGAAGTAACGACCACACCTTACACCCACCCGATTTTACCCTTGCTGGCAGACACAAACGCTGGACGGCGAGCTGTGCCGAACATGAACTTGCCGATGCATCGCTTCCAGTGGGCAGAAGATATTCCCCGACATCTGAAGAAAGCCTGGGAGATGTATCAAGAGCGATTTGGTCGGACGCCGCAGGGGTTGTGGCCAAGTGAACAGTCAGTCAGCCCTGAGATTTTACCCTACATTACTCAGCAGGGGTTCAAGTGGGTGTGTTCGGATGAGGCGGTGTTGGGTTGGACGCTCAAGCACTTTTTCCATCGGGATGAGGCGGGGAATGTTACGGAACCGGAATTTCTCTATCGACCTTATCGGTTAGAGACGCCTCATGGGGATTTGGCAATTGTGTTTCGAGACCATCGATTATCAGATTTGATTGGCTTTACCTATGGGGCAATGAACCCTGGGCATGCAGCATCGGATTTGGTGAGACATTTAGAAGCGATCGCGCATAACCTCAAACAACGGCAACCTGAAGGTGGAACCTCATTAGAAAAACCCTGGCTGGTCACGATCGCCTTAGATGGAGAAAATTGCTGGGAGTACTACCAGAAAGACGGGCTGCCCTTCCTGGAATCCCTTTATCAGACGCTCAGCGACCATTCAGAAATCAAACTAGTCACCGTTTCTGAGTTTATCGAACAGTTTCCGCCAATGGAAGAGATTCCAGTGAAGAAACTGCATAGCGGTTCCTGGGTGGATGGCAGCTTTACCACTTGGATTGGCGACCCAGCGAAGAATCGCGCTTGGGATTTACTCTGGGAAGCGCGGCAGACGCTAGCCAACCATCCCGAAGCCACAGAAGAAAATAACCCAGAAGTTTGGGAAGCACTGTACGCCGCAGAAGGGTCGGATTGGTTCTGGTGGTTTGGCGAAGGTCACTCCTCAAACCAGGATGCCATGTTTGACCAACTGTTCCGAGAGCATCTGAGTGCCATTTACATGGCGTTGAATGAGCCAATTCCTCCCAGTCTCAAGCAACCTGTAGAAGCTCACGAGGCTCGTGGAGATCATCTGCCTGAAAGCTTTATCCATCCGGCTATTGATGGTATGGGGGATGAGCAGGATTGGGATCGCGCAGGTCGCATTGAAGTTGGGGGAGCACGCGGGACGATGCACCGCAGCAGTGCTATCCAGCGGCTCTGGTACGGGGTTGACCACCTGAATTTCTACTTACGGGTGGACTTCCAGGCTGGCATGCAACCGGGTAAGGATATCCCTCCAGAATTGCACCTGCTATGGTTTTATCCAGACCGGATTATGCACAACAGCGCTGCACCTTTAGCAGAACTCCCGGATGAACCCCCACTGAACTATTTATTCCACCACCACTTGGCAATTAACCTGTTGACTCAGGACTTTTGGTTCCAAGAGGCAGGGGAGCATTTTCTGTGGCATTCCCGTACCAGTAACGCCCAAGTCGCACTCAATCGTTGCTTAGAGGTGGCAGTGCCGTGGTCAGATTTGCAAGTTGAACCAGATTTTCCGTTACGGCTAGTTCTGATGTTTGCAGAGAACGGGATTTTCCGCACTCAGATACCGGAGAATGCTTTGGTTCCACTTCAGGCACCGTAGGATTGAGGTTGTGGGATAGAAGACGCGATCGCAAATTTCAACCTAAAAGCCGGAGTAAGTTTAAACTCTCTCCGGCTTTTGGTTGGTCTATTAAAGTTATTTTCGAGTGCGATCGCTTTTTTTTAGTAGCTTAGTAGCGATCTGTTTAAGCGAATTGTTCCTTTATTAAAAGGGAAGATGAAGGGTGATAGAACAAATCTTTTCACTAGTCTCTGGAGGAATAAGTATATCTCAGTGTTCACACCTAATCCTCCTACAAGCTCACCACATAAAATCTCCCATCGTATCAATATAGCGTTCTTCCTCTCCAACCTTAACTCGTGCCATCCCTTCTGCAAAATTGTCAGCCTCATCAAACTGTGGCTGAATTACTACTTGTCCTTTCTTGTCAATATAACCCCACTTGTTGCCAATCTTGACTTGTGCCATCCCCTCTGCAAAGCTGTTTGCCTCATCAAATTGGAGCTGACTAACTAACCGCCCTGTCTTGTCAATATAGCCCCACTTGTCTCCAATCTTAACCGCCGCCAGCCCTTCGGAAAAGCTATAAGCCCTATCAAACTGAAAGGAGATGACTTCTTCCCCTATCTTGTTAATGTAGCCCGTCTTATCGCCAACCCGAACTGGTGCCAACCCTTCGGAAAAACTGCCAGCCCAATTAAACTTTAGCTCGACGACCATGTGCCGTTTTTTGTCAATATACCCATAATGGTCGTTAACCTTAACCCGTGCCAGCCCTTGGCTAAAGTTCCCAGCCTTGTCATACCAAAAAGGGATGACCTCCCCCCCACTTTGATCGATATAGCCCCACTTGTCGCCTACCTTGACTGCCGCTAGCCCTTCGGAAAAGTTATGAGCATAATCAAAGTTGGGTTGGACAGCCACCTGCCCTGCTTGGTCTTTGTAGCCCCACTTGTCGCCCTCCTGGAATGGTCTTAAGCCACTGGTCATTGATTTCGTCTTCCTTGCATTGTGTTAGTGCAACAGGCTGTTGATATAGATCTTGGCACAGCAGCCTTTAGGAGAAAGTTGCAGATATTAGGGAGAAACCTTGCGATCGCGCCTTCACTCATCAACCAACTAAGCTAAAAATAGCGCTCTTAATGGGACATAACCCTATGGTTCAGCAACCGTTGATATGTGATGATTACTACGTACCAGACGCCAACAGTCTAGTTACTGAAGACGATACCCCAGTGGATAATTTCGCCTCTGCTAAACAGCAACGCCTTTTAGTTGGCTCTCTCTACAGTTGTGCACAGGAGCGAACTTTTTTAGCCGAAGCCAATGTTGGCATATATCATACAGATGGTCAGCCTGCAATTGTGCCAGATGTATTCCTCAGCTTGAATGTGCAAGTTCCTCAAAATTGGTGGGAGAAGCAAAACCGCTCTTACCTCGTTTGGCAGTTTGGCAAACCTCCAGAAGTGGTGATTGAAATTGTCTCTAATAAAGTAGGCGATGAACTGGGGAATAAACTGAAAATTTATGAACAAATGCGGGTGAGTTACTACATCGTATATGACCCTAACCATCAACTAGGACAGCAAGTACTCCGCGTGTATGAAATTAGAGGAATGCGCTACTCTGAAACTTTAGAAACCTGGTTAGAGCAAGTTGGACTGGGTTTAACTCTATGGGAGGGTGAATTTGAAGGCAGGCAGGATGTTTGGCTGCGTTGGTGCTACCAAGATGGAAGTGTTCTCCCCACTGGTGATGAACGTGCTAAACAAGCGGAACATC
>JAIUYC010000825.1 GCA_020216575.1 Coleofasciculus sp. S288
AATTGGGGGAGAACAAATTTGTCCAATGGTTCAATGAAGCGTTAGAGGGTAAAGACCTCAAAGCCCGCCAGCAGTACTATCCTGATCAAACGCTACTCGCTCAAGGAACTCAGCGGCAGCGCAGCGTGAACTTGTCGATTAATACCATTGCCGATGCTAGCGACCCTGCTAAAGTCCGTGGAGCGCTAGTGGTTATGGAAGACATCAGCGATGAGAAGCGGCTCAAGAGTACGATGTACCGATACATGACTCAGGAGTTGGCAGAGGAGTTGCTGAAACTGGATGATGCTAAATTAGGGGGCGATCGCAAAGAAGTTTCCGTTTTGTTCTCTGATATTCGCAGCTATACAGCCTTGACCGAAAAACTCTCGGCCGAAGAGGTGGTTGGCATGCTCAATGACTATTTCGAGACGATGGTAGAGGCGATCTTTCGGCACAAAGGCACTCTCGATAAATACATTGGTGATGCCATCATGGCAGTCTTCGGTTCACCGTTGCCCTTGACCGATCATGCCTGGAGAGCGGTGCAAACATCAGTGGAAATGCGCCATCGACTCGCAGAATTCAACACCCGCCGCCTCGCCGTAGGTAGAGAACCGATCAAGATTGGCATTGGCATTAACTCTGATAGCGTGATTAGTGGCAATATTGGCTCCAGCAAACGGATGGAATTCACTGCTATTGGAGACGGTGTCAACTTAGGTTCCCGCTTAGAAAGCGCCAGTAAGCTCTACGGATGCGACATTATTATCAGCCAATATACGTTCCAACCCTGTGCCGATAAAATCTGGTACAGAGAACTTGATTGGATTCGCGTGAAAGGGAAGAACGAACCCGTCAAAATTTATGAATTGGTGGATTTGCGTTCTGAATCAATTTCCGAACACAAGCAGCAGGTAATCGAACTCTACCATAAAGGTCGCGAGTATTTCCTCAAGCGTCAGTTTCGCAAAGCTTGGATGGAGTTTGCCACCATTGTGGATGAAGTTGACCCCGATGACAAATCAGCAAAATTGCAGATGGAGCGGAGCCAGCACTTTGTCAACACCCCCCCACCAGAAGACTGGGATGGAGTCTGGACGTTGACAGAAAAATAGGATCGAGACTAAGCTTCTAAAAATAACTTACAGTTATTTGATTTCAAGCCCGCTGCGGCGGGCTTTCTGGTTCCTGCCAAGCAATCCTCAAACCCAGGTGTGCTAGTTACTAAGCAGCTTTGCTGTGTAACCGCTATAGTGGTTATTGATTTGATGAAAAGGTCAGTGTCTTCTACCAAGTTGCTGCCTGAGAACCGATAAAGGCATTTAACTAGTGCAGCAACACGATAGTATGGACGATCCTTGCGAAGTTTTAGTTATTAGTTGTGAGTGGTCAGTTTGTGAAAGTAACGAGTGGGGAGTTAACTGAAAACTCAAGGCTCCAAACTCAGGGCAAATATCGAGGCACTGTTCATAAAAACGTCTCTAAAGTGTTATCCAGCCTCCAACGCCTCGGTAATGTTGTATTGAGACATCCGGCTGTGATAGCAAGTCTAGCCGTCACGGGTTTGCTAGTGGGGGGACGGAAGCTAGGTCTTTTGGAGCCTTTGGAGCTAAGTGCCTACGATCGGCTAGTGCAGTTGAGACCAACATTACCACCAGACTCGCGCCTTTTGGTGGTGCACTGGACTGAGCAGGACATTCAACGCTATCCCTATCCTCTGCCGGATCAATTGATTGACGAACTCCTGGCTAAGTTGGAGCAGCATCAACCGGCTGTTATTGGTTTGGATAATTATCGGGATAAGGCAACTCATCCCGATTTGTTGGCTCGACTCTCAAAGAGCGATCGCATTATCTCAGTCTGCCAACTCCGTCACGGCAACGACCCAGGCACCCCTGCCCCCCCCAGTGTCTCAGAGAAGAATGTTGGCTTTAGCGACGTTGTCGTCGATAAGCCCAGTGGCATTGTTCGGCGGGGGCTATTGTATACCGGACCTACTGAAACTCCTGGCTGCACGACCCAACTGTCTTTGAGCTTCCAGCTAGCAACCCGCTACCTGGAAAAAATGAAGGGAATCAAGCCAGAACTGACCGAGAAAGAGGACTTAAAACTTGGTAAAACCGTCATCAAACCCTTGTCGCCTACTTCGGGTGGCTACCAGCATGGGGATGCCGAAGGCTACCAAATATTGCTGAATTACCGCTCTCCTGATGCGCTTGCCCAGAGCGTAACATTGAGTGATGTCCTCAATAACAAAATCGACCCCAGTTGGGTAAAAGACCGCATTGTTCTGATTGGCAGCAGCGCCTCTAGCCTCAAGGATGACTTCTATACCCCCTACAGCTCCGGGAATGGACCCCTCCAGAAAATGCCAGGAGTTGAAGTACATGGTCAGATAGTGAGCCAAATTCTGAGTGCTGTCCTCGATGGACGACCGATCTTTTGGTTTTGGCCGGATTGGGGAGAAGTCTTATGGATTTGGGGCTGGTCGCTAACTGGGGGTGTTTTGGTTCGGGTTATCCGCCATCCCGGACAGCTGGTGCTGGCAGAGGGTACAGCACTCGCTCTTTTACTCGGAACATCCATGGTACTGTTTTTGGGGTCGGGATGGATACCCGCCGTAGCCCCCTCCTTGGGGTTGATTATTGCTAGTACTTCTGTCCTCGCTTACACGGCATACGACGATTACACCAAGCGCCGCCAAGCGGAGGAAGAACTCAAAGACGTAAGACACAAAGCCCGGGAACAGGAACAGAACATTGAACTGATACAGGCTCTCCTCAGGGAGAAACCCAACGAACCCGCAGTAACGCCCGATAGTGAGGAACTGACTGACGACGAGGAGACAACACTTGCCCCCGACGAGGATGAGGAGTCAACGGCAGTCTGGAATCCTCAAGAGCAAGATGAAGAGTCAACTGCAATTTGGAATCCTCAAGATAATCCAGACGACCAGACTACACCATCCAACGACTCGGCGCACCTTTTAGCCAGACGCTACAAAATTATCCGCGTTCTCGCTCAGGGCGGGTTTGGTCTTACCTATTTAGCAGAAGACACCCATCGCCCCGGTTCTCCTGAATGTGTCGTCAAGCATTTGAGACCCGCCCGTCGCGATGAACGATTTTTAGGAGTTGCCAGACGCCTCTTCCGGACTGAGGCGGAAATCTTAGAAAAATTGGGCAAGCATCCCCAAATTCCTCAACTCCTAGCTTATTTTGAAGAAGATCAGGAATTCTACTTAGTCCAAGAGTATATCGAAGGCCATACCCTTAGTGACGAGCTGCCAGTGGATAAGCGGCTCCCAGAAGAGAAAGTGGTGAAGTTACTCAAGGAAATCTTAGATGTTCTAATCTTCATCCACGAGCACGGCGTTATTCACCGGGATATCAAACCCAGTAACATCATT
>JAIUYC010000826.1 GCA_020216575.1 Coleofasciculus sp. S288
CTGATCAATTAACTCTCTCGGCACTGGCTTTTGCAAATACCAGCGCACCGAACGACGGCGGTATGACAACTCAAGAAACTGGTCATAGTTTACAGGCGCTGGGTTGCTCAAGTCTCGCTTATAAGGAATATGAGGCTTCTCGCTACAAACAGTTTCAAGTGCTGAAAATTTGGCTCTAGCCCCGTCAATAGCAGGGTGAGAGCCGACAACGCTAAAATACTGCTTCAGAACATCATGCGCCCATTGCAATTCACCGTTAGTAACAGACTCTCTCTTACTTGCTCGGAGAGCTTTCTCGTAACTCGTAACAGTGCTTTCGATGTAACTGGTAGCAAATGTGTCTCGCCGAGGATTCATGATCAATCCCTTTTCGAGACGGTGGATGTTGCGCCTAAGCAAGAAGTCGCTGTCCTTTTCTTGCTTTAAATTCTCGTAATACTTCAGCTTGCCGGAAATCACAGCATGCTGTTCTCGCCAGAATTCTCTAGAAATGAGGGTGTAATAAAGGGAGCTTGTCCATTTGGAGACGACCCACGCCCGCAAACCTAGCTCGGAAAAGAGCGTCTGAAGTTGCTTAAATTTGATAATTCCCTGTCTAGGAATCACTTTTTTAACGAGGCTTATAGCTGCACTAGTCATGGTTACTAGAAGAAAAACAACAGTTGATAATTAATTAACCGATGCTTAAAATGATTTATACCAAATCCACCTCTGTCACCTCCTTCCTCTCTTCCTTCTCTTCTCTCTGTGACCTCTGTGCCTCTGCGGTTCGTTTAAAAAAATTGTCTTACATACTTTTAGGTATCTTGACCAATCGATGGGTTAATCGGTTTACTAAAGACTGGCATTCAAAAAATTGTTTTGCCGCCACAAAGCGACCACAAACTAAATAGATTCCGATAAATAGGAGAGGTTGCACGATTGTAGATACACTTAGAGAAATCC
Source organism: Coleofasciculus sp. S288 (assembly GCA_020216575.1). Classification (GTDB taxonomy): domain Bacteria; phylum Cyanobacteriota; class Cyanobacteriia; order Cyanobacteriales; family Coleofasciculaceae; genus JAIUYC01. The sequence goes on from JAIUYC010000826.1 coordinate 946, forward strand.
CAATCGCTACAAGTGCAATAATGGCAGGTTTAAAGCAAGGAATCAGAAACTGCATCAATGACCAATGGAGCGTTTGGCAACCCGTCCACCACCAATAGATTGTCCACAAAACTCCCAACACGATCGCAGCCGCAATGCTGACCCCAACAATTCCTCCCTGCTGAACTCCAATCACAAAGCTTAAAACAGCCAAGGGAGCCACATAAAGGTTGACTTTGGCGTTCACACCAGGCCGACCTTTAGCAGACAACATGCAACTGAGCGAAACGTTGATCAAGCGAAAGTAGGCAAAAATCAGCAACCAGGGAATCACAGCCAGAGCAGGAAGCCACTTTGCTCCAAACACCCACGAGAGCACTCGCTCGTCAACCACTAAAAAAACGAGGGCATACAGGGGCGCAGACAGAAAAGCAATGCGTTCAACGACTTTCACCAAGGCATCTTCTTGCTGTCGATCGTCCTTTAGCTGGGCGAAGACTGACATTCCCAGTTGGCTGAGTACTTGAGTCAGGATGGTAGTGAGCGAGGTTGTTAGCTGGTAGGCAAAATTGTAGTAGCCCAGACTGGTACTACCCAGAAGCTTGCCAATTACAAAGTTGTCACAGTTGTAGTTGACATACAATCCAATGCCGGAACCCGTAGCGCCTAGGCAGTAAGACAGCACTTCCGCCCTCGCCTCTGGCGCAATTTGGAAGCGAAAATTAAGATTAGCTTGGCGGTGCATGAGAACACAAATTGTAAGCCAAAACGCCGTATCTCCAATTACAAAAGACCAATAGCTGAAACCCAAAAAGGCACAAGCCGTTGTGCAGAACACTCGGACGAGTGAGGAGATTGTGGTCGAGTTCGCCAACTCTCGATACTGCATCCGTTGGCGGAGTACGCCAACATACACGCCTTGAGCCGAAGAGAGCAGCAGGTTAAAGGCCAATACCGCTAGAATTCCGATCAGACTCGGAACCCCGAAAAATTTAGCGGCTAGGGGCGACAATGCCAGCATTGCGATCGCCAAAACGAAGCCAATGCCCAGACTAATGGTGTATGTTGTATTGACGTAACGCTTATCGTCTAGCCCTTTGTAGATCAGAAACGAACCGGCAGTGTTGGTAATAAATAGATTGGCAAACCCCCAGAAAATGTAGGCAATGGCAATGACACCAAATTCAGAAGGCAGCAGCAATCGTGCCAGGATCAGGTTGCTGAGCAACGCCAAAAAACGGGTTGCGATCGCTCCATACGTTGCCCAAAGCCCATTTTTTACTAACGAAGTGCGGTTCATCGGATTCACAGGCTAGCTAAGTTGAGTACTCTGCATCATCGTTATGAGTTCTTTGATCAACCAGTAAGGCTCGGAGCGATCGCCGAACCTCCTGAGGGATTAGCCACATACCAAGGTACAATCCTAAGTCAGCGAGTCGAGGCTTGCCAAAGCGAACGGACTCCCAAAGCAACGGTAAAAAGGCGTTCCATTCACAGGCTAAAGCCGCTCGCGAACTAACCTCTGCCAAGATGAAGGAGGAATAGGCACGGGGAGTTACTAAGTCTCGATGCGCTTGAATCCAGTTCAATGAATACTGCCAGTTGTGCGATTTACTGACACTGGGACGTTTCTCTCCGGAATACCAGATGGATAGCGGTTCACCAATAAATTCGATGCCAACCTCTTCTAACTGAGACACTCTTAACAGCCAGTTCCAATCCTGATGCCGTTCTAAGTTGCTTGCGAAGGGAACCTTTTGCAATAACGCTTTGGGAGTTAGGAGGGTCGAAGTTTGGATCACGCCTTCTCCCTGAAACAAGGTATTGCGAACAAACAGATATTCACTCAAGGGTTCTGACGCAGCAGGAAGTCTTCGAGGCCAAATGGTATCGCCCTCAGGTCTCCGAGCAATCAAATAACAGGTGACAATTGGGAACTGATGAGGGGAAGACTGGGCAGCCAGCAGTTGCCGCTCTAGTTTTTGGGGTAGCCATTCGTCATCGTCATCTAGAAACGCAATCCATTCTCCCCTGGCGTGAGACACTCCAGCATTACGAGCCGCCGCCGCACCGCTATTGGATGGTCGTTCTATAACGTTCAGCCGAATATCGCTGAGTTTTGCCAGTTCAGCCAGGGTTTCTGGGTCTATACCATCAATGACGACGATAACTTCAATGTCCTTAAGCGTTTGCCCCAATGCACTTTTAACAGCGCGTTGGACGAGCAGGGGTCTATTTCGTGTGGGAATGATGACACTGACAAGGCAATCCAATAAAATGACCTCCTAGTATCGATTACCTGTGATTGACGCGGGGATGGGGTGACGCGGGGACGCGGAGAGTATACCAAATCCGCTACGATTGCCCCCTTTTTGAAATAACCACAGAGGCACAGAGTTCGCAGAGGAGAGAACATGGAGGGAATTAAAAGATAAAAGGGGTGATAGATACGGATTTGGTAT
>JAIUYC010000827.1 GCA_020216575.1 Coleofasciculus sp. S288
GGTCGGGGGTTTGGAGAACGTGGTATTCCAACCCCTCGACCAGGGTTGGGTGCTGACGACACTGAGCAGTCGCGCTGACCCTGGAATCGAGAAAAGTGTTGTTTATGCTTTTCCTACCCTTAAAGACGCTGCCGATTTTCAGTCGTCTTGGGATCCTCAAGTTATTGCTGTACTGGTACCTGTCACTCACATTTTGTTTCACATGTTGGCAATAGACACCATTCACAGCATCGTTTTCTTTGATACACCAGGTAATTTAGCAACTGGTACAGAGGTGCGTCGAGAGGATCTTCAACATTTAATTCAAACCCAGCTGCGAAATACTCGTCCAGCACCTAGGTCATATCCTAGCAACCTCCCCCCCGATATCGCTTGAGGTGAGCGCTATCAATGCAGGCTGAGGTGGATTAATTGAGGTGTAATCAACTCTTGAATCTCTTTTAATGCCTATGCAGCCGTGCTACTGTGAAGTTTTGGTGAAGTTTCCTCCCCTGATTTTTTACCCCTCTTGGAGTTGACTAACTGAAGAGTGGAAGAGGGGGGGATTTTTCTAGTACCGCTCCCTTGGAAGTCACGCATTTAAAAGTCAAAAGCTTGATTTTTAGACTTTTGAGCTTGTTTCAGACAGTAGGTTCATTTCCGCCCTGATGTACTAGTTCTCTGATGCAACGTTGGTTGGTTATCGTGTTTATTCACAAGTAATATTATTTGTCAACCCTTAAATAATCGATTTATTTAAGGGCTATTTAAAATAAGTCTTACAAAAAACTATAAGCAGCAAACCTCAAACCCGAACCTCCCTGATAATTCAACATTTGGGAGGATGCAGTGAGGTTAGGGTGAGAAGGTAATTGATAGGAGTAGGGATAAAGCTCTAGGGCTTGGGAAGTCTTTCCTCAGCTAGCATGCGCCAAATCTCACGCGCAAGAACACCTATCCCTCTCCTCCTGACAGAGCAATAGAAGTTTAGGGCGCGATCTGTTGAATTTCGCCCTGGATTTGCTATTGTCACATTGACTTTATAAATACCCACTTAGTTCCAGCAATAACGATGTCAAAGATTATTTACAGAGAATTTTCTGCAAACCATCAGGATCGGGCATCTCCCGGTCTGAAAGAAGTAGTCAAGACGGCTTTCTATCAACGAATTGATCAGTTGTTGGTGTGCAAGCCGCCAGCAGTGGGTGGCTCTCTTGCATAGAGCAATACGGTGCAGCTGCACGAGCAAGAATAAATTGGTGACGAAACTTGCTGAATTTGGCAGCGATTTATCCCCTCTGGAACAGTGGCACTGTCTTAGTTGTAGAACCTAGTCCTGTCCTAGCTGAATCGGCAATGGCAGGGATTTTCTGCAATTAATTGCTCTGTTGCTAGACCTAGGGTTGCTTATCTCGATCAACCCCCTAGTAGATTGGCAGGACAGATGTTACGATTCCCATGATTGCTGTCGGTCATGCGAGCATCGTTAAGACGCAGCGATCGCGTCTGTGTGAGGAATGTTTAAGACAAGGAATGGAAACGTGGTAGATGCAAAAATATCTCCTGGGCAATCGTTTAACCTGACAGGATCGAAACTCTTTACGTTACTCACTCTAGGGTTGAGCCTGGGAGGATTAATTCTTGATTGGACAGCGGGGCGAGTCCCCCTGGCGGGTGTCTCCATCACCTTACCTCTATTAGTCTGCGCGTTGATTGCCGCAGCACTGGGCTACTGGGCTGTCCCTCTTTTACAAGCCCTGAAAATCGGACAAATTATCCGAGAGGAAGGTCCGCAAACTCATTTACAAAAATCAGGCACTCCGACGATGGGGGGGCTGTTTTTTGTGCCGGTAGGAGTGGGTGTTGCCCTGCTCTGGTCGGGATTAATTGTCAGAAGCGACGACTTTGTCTCGGTTCTAGCCGTATCAATTGTAACGCTAGCCTACGGAGCAATTGGCTGGCTCGACGATTGGAAAATTGTTCGACGCCGCTCGAATGAAGGAATTTCGCCCCGCACAAAACTGGCGCTGCAAATTATAGTGGGTTCGCTATTTTGTGTGTGGCTAGCTTTGAGTCAGCCAGAAAGTATTACAGCTATATCCCTGCCTTTAAATATAGTTTTACCCTTGGGCGCACTGTTTTGGCCCTTAGCTGTGTTTGTGCTGGTGGCAGAAAGCAATGCCACGAATCTCACCGATGGTGTAGATGGACTGGCAGCTGGCACCTGCGCGATCGCTCTTTTGGGACTGGCAGCAATCGTTGCCCCAACCTCCGTGGGTTTGATGATTTTCTGTGCCTGTCTGAGTGGTAGTTGCTTGGGCTTTGTTGTCCACAACCGCAACCCAGCGGCGGTTTTCATGGGGGATACAGGTTCCTTGGCATTAGGAGGCGCACTGGCAGCAGTAGGGCTTTTAAGTCAGAACCTCTGGTGGTTATTTATCCTCAGCGGTATCTTCTTTTGGGAATCCCTCTCCGTGATTGCCCAAGTCGGCTACTACAAAGCCACAAAAGGACCCAATGGCATTGGCAAGCGTCTATTTAAAATGTCTCCGTTTCATAATCATCTTGAACTCAGTGGCTGGACAGAAGTACAGATTGTTGCCACCTTCTATCTGACTAACGCCATTCTGGCGTTGTTGTGCTTGGCAATTAAGATCTAGTACTTAAGGAAGAAAGGACTTGCGCTTTTCAAGGCTTACCTGGAGCGTAAGTCTTATGATTTGTTAGGCTTGAGTTCACGAAAACCTAAACAAGGGCTAGGGGGTAGTAAAACTAGATTTCTATGCGTGATAGATAACTGGAGTTTTTGGAATCCTTCGTTCTCTAGCCTTAGTCTCTCTGAGGCTGCTTAGGTCTAGGGTGTGGGTGTAAAGGCAAGTGCCAACGATTCAAAATAACTGGGTGCGCTCGGTCTAACACCGCCAGTTAAAAAAGAATTGCTTATGATCCTGAATCAAGCCGACGGCTCAACTCCTCAGAGATTCTTGCCCAATGTGTCAGCGATCGTACCGATCTACAATGGCGAAGCTGACTTACCCGATCTGATCGACTGTTTGCAGGCTCAGACCTATCCATCTGACCGAGTCGAGTATCTGTTGGTGGATAATGCCAGTCGCGATCGCACGGCTGAACTCCTCAAAACAGCAGTCCCAGAGGCGGCTTCCCGAGGCATAACGCTCCGCGCTCTTCAAGAAAATAATATCCAAAGCTCCTATGCTGCTCGCAACGCCGGAATTCGAGCGGCAAGCGGGGAGATTCTCGCGTTCACTGACGCTGACTGCCGCCCGCAACCCGATTGGTTAGAAGCCCTGATCTCACCCTTTGCCAAGCCAACTATCGGTATCGTGGTGGGCGAAATTGCGGCTTTGTCGGGGAAAACCCTCCTCGAACAACACGCCGATCGCCA
>JAIUYC010000828.1 GCA_020216575.1 Coleofasciculus sp. S288
CGATGAACCAGTGGACAATATTGATCAGCCTCTATTAGCTGCGGCCTTGAGTGAAAGTTTGGAACAAGCAGGACGGCTGCAAGAGAATACGTTAATCGCCACCAACTATGGCGTCTGTGCTACCTTGGACGGCAAGTTTGTTGCCAAAGCTCCTGACTGGATGTACGTCCCTCAAATTTGGGTGGCGCGAGAGGAAGTCCGTCGCAGTTATACCCCAAAACTACAAGGAGACGTACCTGCGATCGTAATCGAGTTTCTCTCAGAAACAGAGGGCGCTGAATATTCCATCAAACCGACGTATCCTCCTGGCAAGTGGTTTTTTTACGAGCAAGTATTGCAAATCCCCCAATACGCAATTTTTGAACCCCAACAAGGAGTGCTAGAAGTTTATCAGCTTAAGGATTCAGGGCGTTATGACTTGCAACAGCCCAATGCCGATAATCACTATAGGGTTGAATCACTGAGTCTATTTCTAGGTGTATGGCAAGGAACGAAGGGAAACCGAACGGGTTACTGGTTGCGTTGGTGGGATGACAATGGGCAGATGTTGCCGTGGGGAGTAGAGTCTGTCGAGCAAGAGCGACAACGAGCCGAGCAAGAGCGACAACGAGCTGAAGCGCTGGCTGCACAGTTACGGGCTGCGGGAATTGAGCCGGAAGTGTGAAAAGTATAAAGCGATCGCGAACACCATACTGCTGTTTTGAAAATAAGGCAGAAGGCTCCAGGGCAGAGGGCAGAAGGAATAAGGATTTTCATCCTTTCGTTGTGAGCTTTTGCTCATGATGCCTAGCTTGAAAAATGGAAAAGGAAAAGGAAAAAGTACCGACTTCAGGAGTAAAAATGAAAATTCCTCTCCCCCTGCCTCCCCTGCTTCCCCTGCTCCCCCTGCTATTTTCCAAACATCCGTCTAACTAATCATAAAATTTCTTTCCCCGTTCACCCGTTTTCCCAAAGCGGGTGTCTTGCAAGGTACTACCGATACCCTGTAACACACCACGAACAATCAAACCAATTGCTCTTCCCAGCACCTGTGTAAGGACGTAGACAACACCTTTCCCTCCCCAGGCGACAACTCCTCGCAGGCGAGGCGCGATCGCATCCCGTGCTTCATACGCCAACGTTACAACTAACTGAATACCTCGAAGCTGTTCTAACTCTTGACGCCGAGAGGCATAGATTGAGGTTTGCTTGATGCCCGTATTGCTCAGGACAAATAGATTGTATCGGCTTTCAAAGATGGAGCGTGGCTCATCTAATAATTGAAATACCCGATATCTCCAGGACAAATTGTTGCGGAATCGAGCTACTTCTCGTGATGAAATCAGACGCCTATCAAAAAATGTTTGCTTAATCGTTTCGATATCGGCAAATTCATTTAATAGGGGCTGTATAACCGCATTAGCGGCTTGAATAACAAGATTTTGCAGCAGTATTTCTGCTCGTGCAAGGGCTTCAGGTGTCCGAGCTGGATACGGGACATTATCAATCGTCAAAGGCATCTCGAATAGCTGGTGAGCTAACAGCTCCATCACCAATGGAATTTTATCCAAAATGAAATATTGGACAATGAGAGCATTACTCAACAAAACATTAACAACTTCAAATTCCTGATTGCCTACTGGAAGTGTATAATATTTGCCAAAGAAATCCGTGAGCGATGCTTCCCATAGGTCGTGTAAAATAAGCGATCGCTTCTGGAGGAGCTGGTCTAGAGTGACCTGGGAAAACCGCAAGTCATCTAGAATATCCTGAAATTTTTGCAAGATAATTTGCAGTAAATCGCGTTTTTTTTCGTCTTGAAGAATATCAATTTCTAGGACAATACCCGTCAGGTTTGACAAGCTTGATTGGAGTTTTGCCCGCGTCGCCTCAAATGGGGTGAATTGATGAGGAAGTGAGGAGGTGAGAGGGTAAGGGGGTGTTAGAGAAGCGGGACGTCCAGGGGTGAGGGAACTGCTGTAAGGGACTGAGGGATTGAGAGATTGAGGAGGAGAACTTCTCCTATCCTCCGACTCCCCTATTCTCCAACTCCCCCACTCTCCCGCTCGTCTATCCTCCCGCTCTAGGACAACGACATCAGTCGGCAACAGTTGATTAACCACCCAACGTGCTGCCAACAGTTCTCGGCGGCGTCCGCTCCAAAACAACCAATCCAGGTTGGAAAGGTTCGGGTTTTGCAGTTGCCGCGTTACCCGTGCCAATTCGTCTTCGATTTGTTGCAGTCCAGAGAAGCGCAGTTTGTGATGCCAACTAGGAGCACGTACCTGACTGGTTTGAGTTGGGAGCATCTGCCAAGCAGACTCACCCGCTAACACTTGACGCATAGCGGCGACGATGAGAGCGATCGCACAACCCTTAGGGCAATACCCCTCGACCCCTGCCGCTTTTGCCGCCGCTAGCTGAGTCGCATCGGTTTGAGCCGTGAGCAGTAAAAGTGGCAGATTAGGGAACTGAGCCTTTAGCTGTTGACACAGTTGCACCCCGGTTAATAGAGGAGTTGCAGGTTGCAGGGTAGTTTCTGATGGCGCAGGGGTAGCAACCTCAGAAGCACCAGCTTCAACGTTCCGCCTGCTTTGATCAAGGTTAGAGCGACCTAACGCCAGTTCCAAAACAACTAGATCTACGGACTCTTGGCGCTGCAAGTCTCTCAGGACTTCTAAAGCCGCTACACTGGTATCTACCTCAGCGACAACTTGCAAGTCAGGAAAGGGTTCCAGGGCAGCACGCAGCCCCAATCTAAAGATTGGGTCATCATCGATCAGAAGAAGGTGAATTATGCGATCGCTCATGCTGGCTAATGGGTAATAGGTAATGGGTAATGGGTAACGGGAACCAGAATTTCACACTTAACCGATCGCCAATCACCAATTACCCATTACCGACGATAGAAAAACTCATAACTCATATCTTATCGACCCGTGAGGGCCGCTTGTTGTAAGGTCCAAGTGTTTTTCAAGAGTTGAGCTTGTTCGTAGAGTGCTCGTTCAGGAGCAATCTGAGAAACTGTTGCGATCGCAGCGTCAAAACGTCCTTGAGCGGCAAGAGCATTAGCTGCCTCTAAAATTGGACGGTCTTCAGCCGTTTGAATTTGTGCCTCCCAATTGGCGATAGACTTCTGTGCTTCAGCATACAGCTCTCGACCGGGGCGGATTTGCGCCAGCGTAGCAATTGCCCCCGTTAAATCCCTTCGCTGGGCAAATGTCCGTGCTAAGTCCAAGATGGGCTGGTCTTCGAGCGCTTGAATTTGTCGATTCCATTTGGCAATTTCTGTCTGGGCAGCGATGCGCAGGGGCTGACCTAGCTGAATTTTACTCGCAATTTCCACCGCTGACTTCAGCTGTTCATGCCTTCCCCCTGCTGCCAGTTGTTGTGCCTCCATCA
>JAIUYC010000829.1 GCA_020216575.1 Coleofasciculus sp. S288
ACTCGTTGGCGAGTATCAAAGACTCGTTGGCGAGTATCAAAGACTCGTTGGCGAGTATCAAAGACTCGTTGGTGAGTATCAAAGACTCGTTGGCGAGTATCAAAGGCTCGTTGGCGAGTATCAAAGGCTCATCATTGAGTATTCAGAGGTCTGTCGATGATGATTAGAGACTCTAGTGTGAGGATTAGAACCTCGTCAGCGAGTATCGGAGGGAGCATCCTAAATGTGTAAATTGCCCCTCAAACTAGAAGTCTGGAGCTATACAAACGAAGTCCGCCTGCGCGGACTAACCTTTAGCCTGCGGAGGCAGGCTTTGTCTGTGTGGTTTCGCGTTAGCGTAGCGGGACGCGCTAGCGTCCTTTTCTAATCGCCCGGTATTTTTGCAAAATTGAGATGCTCCCGTGTCCCAGAGCGATCGCCTCTACCCCTTTCCGAACAAAAAACAATAGCTGGTCAACTGTTCCCAACAGCTAACCAGCCTCATCTAACCTACTTTAACGCCGCCTCTCTACAGTTGAATTGTCACAGTCTTGACTTCAGTGTAATGCTCTAAGGCATACTCACCAAGTTCACGACCCATGCCCGATTGCTTGAACCCGCCGAAGGGTGCAGCCGTATCGAAGACGTGATAGCAATTCACCCAGACGGTACCAGCGCGGACATTATTGGCGATCGCATGAGCTTTGGTAATATCCTTCGTCCACACACCCGCCGCCAGTCCATACATCGTGGTGTTCGCTAGATGAATCACCTCGTCGATGTCTTTGAACTTAATAATGCTCATCACTGGGCCGAAGATTTCCTCTTGAGCAATCTTCATGGTGTTATCGACATCCGCAAAGACTGTCGGTTGAATGAAGAATCCGCGATCGCCAACCCGATCGCCACCGCACAACATATGAGCTCCTTCACGCTGTCCAGCTTCGATGTAGCTCATCACTTTATCAAACTGGGCTTGGTCTACCTGTGGTCCTTGCTTGGTGTTGGAGTCAAAGGGGTCGCCGACAGTGCGCTGCTTCGCCCGTTCCACACTCTTGGCGACAAAGTCGTCGTAGCATTTTTCTTCCACAAATAGCCGCGAACCCGCGTTACAGCACTGACCTTGGTTAAAGAATAGAGCATTGTGCGCACCCGCGATCGCTGCATCCATATCGGCATCGGCAAAGACGATGTTGGGACTCTTGCCGCCCAGTTCTAGAGTAATGCGCTTCAGGTTGCTCTTCGCGGCTGCTTCCATCACTAAATGCCCCACCTCAGTCGAGCCGGTAAAGGCTAATTTATCGACATCCATGTGGTTTGCGATCGCAGCCCCAGCCGTTGGGCCGTAACCCGATAGAATATTCACCACCCCTGGAGGAAAACCCGCTTCAATCATCAGTTCACCCACCCGCAGGGCTGATAAGGGCGTCTGTTCAGCCGTTTTGAGAACAACCGTATTGCCCGCTGCTAGTGCGGGTCCCAGCTTCCACGCCTGCATCAGGAGCGGGAAGTTCCATGGGATAATCTGACCCACGACCCCGATTGGCTCGTGCCGCGTATAGCAGAAGTAAGGCCCGTTAATCGGGATGGTCTTGCCTTGAATCTTATCCGCCCAGCCTGCGTAGTAACGATAACACTGGATAACAAACGGCAGGTCAATAGTCAGCGACTCAGCCAGTGGCTTGCCGTTGTCGAGGGTTTCTAACTGTGCCAATTCCTCCTTGTTCTGCTCAATCAGGTCAGCCAACTTGTAGAGCAACTCCCCACGACGGCGGGCAGACATCTTGCGCCATTCCCCGTTAAAAGCATTACGAGCCGCTTGCACTGCCTTATCCACATCCGGGGCATCAGCTTCAGCAACGTCGCAAATGACTTCACCCGTGGCAGGGTTAATCGTCTCGAAGCGGCGACCAGTAGCACTTTCTACCCACTCATTATTAATCAGTAGCTGGGTCGGTCCAATTTTGACCTGCTGTTTTGGTCTAGTAGCCGTAACCATCAGACCCTCCTTAACTATTTATTGCCAAAGATTTTTAATTAAATTATTCTCATCTAAATAAGTCTGCGAGGGGTGTTTCTTTTACATAACGTTGGATTCTTGTTACAAAACTAATTGCCTTCTACCTTATGCTAGTTCTGTAGGTTACGATAGATTACGATGCCGGATTTTGCAGGATTGACTGGTCGATTAGAAGGGAACTTTTTCTATGAATCTACTCTTGGATAGATGCATAATTGCCATCGTTTCCTACAATCGATTCTCTTTTGACTGATTAATTTTATGCTAGCTAACCAAAATAGAACAGGACGTTACTAGGACAAAGTTAGAGATGAGCCGTTGGGGTCAACAAATTTTTCCGCAATACCCGTTGTATTTAACAGGCAACCCCCTATCAAAATTTGCCGATGCTCAGTACTTGAAACATCATATGGGATATTGGGATATTGACTTAGACAAGATTCCTGAAGTGTTCTGGCAGATGTTTGCAGATGACAACCAGGTTAAGGAGTTTCCCATTAATCGATTCATGCAGGAAACGAATACTTACCCACCGCTTTGGAATCTCCATAAGTTTTCCAATCCACAGGAGAAAATGTTTTTCATTAGTGTTAATCTTGACCGAATTATTCAGTGGGTGAAAGACCCTACTAGTGTTCCACGAGGGGAAGATCCAGTTCCGCTGTATGACCCGACCCAGCATAGTCAAGCAGATGAGAATACCAGTAGTAAAGAACTCATCAAGACCCTGTTTAGAGTTTGGACTGGAGATGAGGAAAGGGATTTACCCGGAGAGGTAATAGCGTTATTCCCAGAGCGTCCCCCATTTATATCGAGTAGCCATGAAATGTGCTTGGGCTACACCCACCAACTCGAGTCTATTGACATGGAAGTTCGCTTTGTGATGAAGCACTCTCGTAAAGCTGAACCCTACGAGTATGAAGACCTTCTGGAGGAACTCAAGAAAACCTACTATTGTGACTTTGTCATAGTCCAAAAGGTAACTAAGGCGATGCACGAAAAGCGAATTGCAGAGCTTGAACAAAACCGTCGAGTCTGCATCCGTTGGACACATAACTATCTGCCCTTGAACAGCTACATCAGGTCTTAACTTTCAAAATGCACACCTTCAAAATGCTTATAGTGCAAGCGTTTCAGTGATGGGAGAAGGGTAGCTTTATTTCCGCCGTGCTGTACGAGAGTAGCAGTGGAAGTGCGATCGCTTTTCGCCTCCCCCCAATAAAATTTATTTATGTCAACCTCCTGGGTTGGCAAGATGGTTCAAAATCCGAAAAGGAAAAATTTCAGTTGAAGCCATAATAGAGGTATCCCTCTAACCCCTTTACCACCAATGCCTATGAAACACAAAAACCAACCTGATCACCAATACAACGAGTCCATT
>JAIUYC010000830.1 GCA_020216575.1 Coleofasciculus sp. S288
AAGCTCTTCTGCCAGCAGATGGTAGACCTAGTGTGATTCAAATTCTAGGCGCACTTTTGATGATTCTCCTGATGCTTGGGTTTGGCATCTGGGTGGCGTGGCAGAGTTTCCGGGGGCTAAAACAACTTTGGCGATCGCCTATTACTCACCTTGCCACATTCACCCTCAATAGTTTCACCTTTTGGGTGCTGCTGGAATTCTTCGGAATTGTCTACATTCTGGGCAAAGACATCACCGTTGGATTTCGATACAACTTTGTTTACTATCCAGCCTTGTGCGCCCTATTAGGAGCCAGCCTTGTCAGCAGAAGTTTGCCATCGGAATTGAGGAGTCAGGGGTCAGGGGTCAGGAGTCAGGGGTCAGGCTTCCCAGAGCGTCAGCGCTCGACTGAGCGCTCGCGCCGAAGTCCGACGGGGGTCAGGAGTCAGAAGGGTTTTTTCTTTGTCATCCAACGCCTGAGCAAGCTAAAGAAACGTCTAGAGCCTTCTTCGTTCCAAACCTGCTGCATTATTGTACTGGTCAGCGTTTTGAGTTGTGTCTTTGTTGTATCTGACTTGGCATTTCAGAAATCCTTTAATCCTCAAAACGTTGCGCGGGACATGAACTTCGAGCCTACGCTTCCCCTAATGGTTGTCATGGGCTACCAAGACTCTCAGGATGTGGCACTGGGATTAAGCTTTGCACTGGCACTAGACCCAATGAGAAGGGTTACGGGAAATCCCCTAACCTCGTCTAACCCATTAGGAGAAACTACCGATACCTACTTTACATTCCTAAATCGCTCGGCAGGGTATGAGCCAGTTTGGCAAAAGTTATCTGAGTTACCTATGTTACCAATGCCTCGTTTGAATTTATGGGTGATTGCTCCTGGATTGAAACGCCGGGACTATCCACAACAGCTTGCGATCGCTAATCAAACCAGTTGTCGTATTGACCCCACTCAGCACCATCGCATTGGTATCCCTTATCAGTTGTATCAGTGTAATACTTCCCTTTAAGGATGTTACAGATATTGTTGGGTAATTGGTAATTATAGCCATCCTAAAAATGAGTTGTGAAATTCTATCTTCTCTTTTTCTGTGTTCTCTGTGTCCTCTGTGGTACATTATCCATTACTAAAAACGAGTCGATTTGGTTAATCTTATTTAACTTTAAGGTTATTGTCGAAGTTGTAATATCCGTCAACAATGCTATTTTTGAACTCTACCGTGCTGCCTCCGAAATAGGCAACTTCTTTGCAAAGAGAGTCATACTGAACAACTTGTGTAGGTGTTCCCTGAATTCTGAAGACATCTTCCTTTTTAGACCCTAAACCCCAAAATTCATCAGTATTTTTGGGGAACACCATCGCTGTAGGATTAACAGAAACTCCAAGATTGTTGCCTAAATTGTTATAGCCGATAACGATTCCATTTTTTAGGGTAACAGTGCTGCTCTCATAGTGGATAACTTCTTGTAAAAATGCGTCAGACTGAGTGATTCGTGTGGGTGTCCCTTGAATGCGAAATACCTCTTCTCGTTTAGACCCTAAAGTCCAGAATTCCGTAGCATCTTGTACCTCTCTAGTAGCAGGAGCATTGACAGAAACTTTGAAATTTTTGTCTAAGTTGTCGTATGCCTTCACAACTCCATTTTTGAGTTCTACCGTGCTATTTCCGTAATGGAGTACCTCTTGGCATAACGCATCGTATCGAGACACTCCTGTCGGTGTACCTTGTATTCTGATTACATCCTCTTTTGTTGACCCAAAACTCCAGAGAGTGCTACGAATAGGGGACACAGGCAATTTCTTGGATATTTTGCTCAGAGCATACTGGAGGTTGCGCTGATACTCGGACACTTTTTTCTGAGCTACCGGATACTTTGAGCTAGAAGCGGGTACAGCCTTCATTAAATCAACTGCTTCCTGCCACGAGATAGCAACACTATTCCACTCTTCGTCAGATTTAGCAGATTGAGTGAGTTGTGCAGCGTTCATCGCTTTGTTAACTGCCTGTCGGAATGCCTCGGACTGGGATGAGGGAGTTTGAAAACTTCCGAGTTTGGGGGACTGGGTGATAAAAACCATTGTTAGACCCATCTGGCAGAGAATACCAGCAACAGGCAGTATTACAATTCGTTTAGAAATAATCATCGATTTGCCAGAGATCGCGACTCAAGGCTTTGCCCCATTAGACCGACGCAGCTAAAGTTTTCTAGTAGGTCTGAAGGCAGGGGGGCAGGGGAGGCAGGGGGAGAATTGTTAGTCGTGGGTTATTTCTGCCAACCTGCACGAGAAACAGCGGTTGTTAGCACGAGATTACTCGTCAATTTGCCAAACGTCATAGCTCAAGCCTTCATCCAGAATTTTTTTCGGGCGTAGCACTAAGATAATGCGTCCTAGGATAGGGACAGTTGGGGTATCTGGAAACCATTTAATTTCTATCTGCCCAGACTGGTTAACCACAACGTAACTGTCAGCGTCCCATTCTTGCTCAGCTCGGTCGATAATGACCAGAACGTCTTCAGGTTTACCAGTGACTTGAACGGGTAGCTGACTCGTGTTACATAAAATCCCCACGGGGTCTTGTGCCTTGAACACCACTTGCCAGCCTGGTATGGCAACTAGCGTTTGATTTCCAGAAACCTGAATGATCTGGAAGGAACCTGTAGTTTGAAGAGGAGGAACATCTTTTAGCTCACTGGGAGTCAGTGGTAGCTGACCCGCAACGGGTAACAGACGGGGCAGTTCTTCGCCAGCTTCAACGCGATAGAAGGGTAAAGTGGGAGTTGGAGGCTGCTTGCCACCTGCGGCTTCGGTCAGCAACTTCTCGATTTGTTGCCGCGCCTCTTGGCTATGAGCAAACATCAAGCCCCGTGCTATCAGACGAGAACGTTCTTGCAAGTTATTTTGTTGTTGAGCGAGTTTCCAATACTCGTAGGCGACAACATCACCGGGCTGATTGGAAAATCCTTCAGGTAAGGTGCTTCGACGAGAAACCTCTTTGAGCGCTTTGGCAACTTCACGCGCTCCGTCAGCGTCGAGGTTTCTGGCAACGATAAACTCAGCGGCCGCAGCGCGTTCGGGTTGGGTGAGAATGCGTAATTCGTACAAGATATCGCTGCCAGTCCGCTCAAAACGCGATCGCACTGCCTCGGATACCCCTTCATTCATTAAACTCGTGTAGACTTGAGATGCTACAATCACTTGATTTTGTTGAATTGGCTCAAAGCCAGTTTCTTCAAAAATTACCTGAGAGCTGTAACCGACTTTTTGGAGCTGTTGGCAAGCCCTTCCCCACTCAATCCAGTTGCTTTCTTTCCGACGCAGCATTTGCAGCAAGTCTTTAGCATTAATGCTTGTAGACTCGGATTGAGGGGGACGGTTGGGAAAATCTGG
>JAIUYC010000831.1 GCA_020216575.1 Coleofasciculus sp. S288
ATTGCTGCGTATAGCATTCTCAATGAAGCGGCTTTCTTGCCGTACTTGAAGACATTTAGCGATCGCAGACAAACCCCAGGGTCTTTGTAAAAATTGCTAACCAGCAATCCCAAGCCTTTTAGACCACGCCAGACGTAGTTTTCTGGTATGTTCGGGACGTAGTAGCTCCGATTCAGAAGCCCATAGCGTTCCACATCTGGATGCACCTTAATCTCCCCCGATGAGCCTTCAAGAGAGTAGATGTCTACTTCGTGTCCCCGATCAAACAGTCCTGTAATTTGATTTAAGATAAACGCCTCTGATAGAACAGGAAAACGCCCAACAATGAAGGCTATTTTCATCTTTTTTTTCTCTACTCTACAGGTTTAATTGCACCCCAAAAATCCCCTAATCAAAACCCTTATCTAAGTTTCTCCCAGTAGAAACTTTTCTCTCGTTGCGTCTCTCAAATTCTTTGGAGTGGGTTACCCGCTAGATTTCCAAGAGTTCTAAAGTACTACTTGATTCTATTTTTATTCGACCTTTACATTTTCTTCACTAATTTTCCCCTGATTTCATCAATTTGACAACTCCTTCTTCAATTTTTTATCTTTACGTCCTATGTATCTATTGATACAGCATCATGTAATAAAAAGCATGTCCAAGGAATAAAAACTGGAAACGTAAAGATTTTACGAATTGCATCATCACATGTTATCTCGCTGCTGACATCATTCTCTGGATTGATGATTAAGGATGCAAGGAGTAATAATGAGCGTGTCATTGGCAGAGAAAATAGAGAATACTTCTACAAAGAGGTATCTACATCGTCATACTCTCTATCTCCGACTTTGAAATCATTTGTTGATCGCCTTCGCCTGCTTCCCGTTCTAGCCTCCAACCAACCGTTAGGGAGAACATACATTAAACTGCAATCAATCTCTTCGCTGAGTGTGACAGTTAATTAAGTGATCGCACCCCAGGAACCGTTCTCAAAACCCACTTAAAGGCCGTTGACATCATCAGCCAGATACGACACCCTCAAACTGACTATCCTGTACTAATGGCACATCCCTCTATGGAGTGAATCTCTCAATCATCAATCAGGTAAGGATTGAGACAAGCTTCCTCGTGCGCACGAAAATACGCCTCTGAGCTCCTATGTAAAGAGTCGCAGCGCTCCATAAAGGCTTCATGAAACTTTTATGAGAAAACTCTCATCTCACGACTTGAGCACTCAACCAATTCTGCGTTCAGCGATTGCGGTGAAACTCTTGAGGGTTCCTTCCGGAGTAAATCCTTGATTGGTGCGTACACAGGTGTTTTCATCACTCAGATGGATTACTTCGACGAGGAGGGGAACGCCCGTTGTCCTGTCCCAAATCCGAAAAATCACGAGATTATCTCGATACTCCTCGGCAATCATGAGGTAGTCACAAAAAGGAGGCTGAGAACTTTCTAATTTAACGGTGCGATCGCTCACTACCACACCGACAAAGTTATAAGTCACGCTCCTGCCATCAGCCCATTGGTAAGTATTCGATTGAATCCATTGATTGTCTAGAATCTTCTTAGTGACAATGCCGGTGAAACGCTCAATTTCTTTACCGCCTGCATCCAGACGTATCCACTCGCCCAGCCAAACTCCTACATGCTTGGGAAATATCTCAAAGTCCTCTAGGCGTTGTGGAATACCTGAGGCAGAGAGCGGCACATGATTAGGCACGTTTGCGTCTGCTAGATTCATAGAATAACTTGATGTTGCGCTTGCGCCTCAGCGGTGGTTTTCGCCACCCCTGTTGTAACCTTTCTTAATCAGGGTAGCTGACTGAATCAATTTACCGCTAATCTAATCTTCAGTCAAAACAATCTCAGGAGTGAGGAGGAATGGTTCGCCTGTCTAACAAGCACCCAGTCTTTAACAGTTCGGTGTTATGGCCAATGTTTTTGGTTTCAACTGCCTTGTTTTTGCCCGTGGTGCTGGCTAAATCCTTGCCACCTCGCCCTCAGCCAGTACCATCACCCTCAGAGCCTTCCCCACTGTCGGAACCGTTTCCCCAGCACCCTCTAGATAACCTTTCAACTTCAGCTGAACGAGAGTGGCGTCAGCGTTTAGTCAAACAAAGTCTTGCATGGCAACGAAGCCCTGCCACCTCTACAAATACGGCTCAAGCATCTGCTAAAACTGATACGCCACAATCTAAATCTTCGGATTCTAAGACAACGCAACAGCAACAGCAGAAAGCCCAAACTCAAGCCTCAAAGCCGTCTCAACCTAACGATCAGAAACAGGGTAAATCGAATAATTCTCCGAAAAAGCGAACTCAACCCGCACCGATTCCTGAACACCATGCCCCAGTTCTGGAACTCCGAGTTGCGATCGCTAATGGGGAAAGTTCGCTCACCGTTGGCACTTCAACAGAAGGAGAGGTGCTTGATGCGAATGGTAAGACGTTAGGGAAACTATCAGCCAACGACGGAACCAATGTCGAATCGGCTGGCTCCAATATTCGCATCGGTAAGTGGCTGACTCCCGCAGGAGTTTGGCTGAAGCCGATGAAAGACGGATTTGTATATGTTGGCGATCGCTGGTTTCGAGGGGATTTACTCTTAGTTTCCCAAGGTGATACTTTACTGGCTGTTAACTATGTTGATCTTGAAGATTACCTCGTTAGCGTAGTCGGAGCTGAGGTGTCTCCAAGCTGGCCGATGGACGCTTTAAAAGCACAAGCGATCGCCGCTCGTTCCTATGCCCTAGTTCATTACTTCCGACCCGCCAATCCCCTGTATGATTTGGGAAACACGCAGCGATGGCAGGTTTACAGAGGAATTAAGGATGAGTGGAACACCACTCGTCAGGCAGTCCAGGAAACATCGGGAGTTTTCCTTAGTTACAAAGGTGGGGTTGTTGAATCTATGTACGCTGCTTCCGATGAGATTGTAAGCAATGTCTTTGGGGGTAGAGGGATGAGCCAAAATGGTGCTTTACAAATGGCTCAGCAGGGTTATAACTATCAAGAAATTCTCGGTAACTATTATCCGGGTACGGGTTTAGCTTGGATTGACACGAAACAAAGCGATGTAGATTAGCCTAAAGTTCCCCTTGACGGGGCTTCGGTTTAGTGAACTAGTGCAGCTTGGCAGAAATACTCATTGATTACCTATTTGTCCTCTGATTACGCTCACAGTACTCCAAACCCATCAGGCTTTAACCGCCTCATCTTAAACCACCATTTGCCAGTTGAGATCATCTACTGGGGTGAGAAAAACGCCTTGAGCGATATCAGTACCATTCATTAGCCACACAGCATTCTGCCCTGTTGCCTCATTGCGCCACAGGATGTCAGTTTGCTCGTCGCCGTTGAAGTCGCCCGTGCCACCAATGCTCCAGTTAGGG
>JAIUYC010000832.1 GCA_020216575.1 Coleofasciculus sp. S288
AACATCAGGAAAACTCTTTGCCCATATCTGCGGTGGTCTGACAACAGTATGACCGGCGAAGGGGTTGTGACTTCTAATAAGGTCGTCGATATTAGATATGGTACTGGTCATGAATTGGTGGAATAAGTGAGTGAGGAGTGAAAGACAATTGAGGATTAGAGAAGTCTGGCATAGCAGCGTAATCCATCGAGTTCTGTGGTGATGGAATCTTCAATTTTGTCTGGGGCGCTATCTTCTACGCTGCCTCCTTGTAGTTGCAAAATGTCATCTGCTTGCATTTCCAGCAACCACTCATTGAAATGAGCACGGCTAACACGATCTCCGATTTCCCGTCGAATCCGATAAATTGGCACTAGGTCATCCAAGTTGTAATCACGGTTCAACCTGTCGTAGACTTCCAGCGCCACATGCTTAAACTTGTCGTAGGATGCGATCGCTTTTTCCTTAGTCTTCGCTTGTGTAGCAGGAGTGCTGACAGCACCATCCATCTGTGAAATCCACCTGACTAAGGCATTAGCCACCCAAGTCCCAACAATCGTACCCTCAAACTTCACTTCATGATGTTTCAGACTCTCGCCTAACATTTCCACACCTTTAGGAGAGAGCGAGAATTTATTTTTAGCGATTGTAATCGCCTCAGCCTTTTCTAATTGATCGAAAATTCCTTGATAGTCTGATGCCTTCAGATTCTTTTGTACAACTCGTTTCGTCAGTTGACCTTTCATCACTTCCTTCTGGGTTGCACCCATATCCCACAAGGCAAGCAGCAGGCGAGTTTTAGCGTAATGTTCGTTAATGCCTGAAGCGCTAGCTTTGGCTGGAGGTTTGGTTTTATTCTTTGTTGACATAGTAATAATTTCAGGTAAGTGGAGAGATAGAATTAGTTTTTCAGGAACTATAGCCCGATCTCTACTAACTACACACCCCAAAAACCATCATCGGGAAGCACTGTAACTAATGCCTCCGTAAATTTACGGAAACTGAAATCTCTCGAAAGCGGGTTGATATCAAGTTCATCCACTGACATGTTGCACCAAGCCCTCAGAATGGAATTCTGGGGCTATACAAACTAAGTCCGCCTGCGCGGACTAACGGAAAGTGAATTACCCCTAGTGCAGCGTAGCGGAACTAGGGGCTTCCCAAGCCCAAGGAGTAACCCCCTTGGTATCCCTGTCTTTCAACAGGCTCTTTGGGCGTAGATTGTCGAAGCATTCATAAAGAACATCGAAGCTGTCTTTATGAACGTTAGGGTGTTCTTTATGAACGTCGAAGCATTCATAAAGAACGTCGAAGCTGTCTTTATGAACGTTCGAGGTTTCCTTATGAACGGGGAAGCATTCATAAAGAACGTCGAAGCTGTCTTTAAGAACGTTTAGGCGGAAGTTCCCCGCCAGGGGAACTTCCGCCTAAAACCTACCACCTACTACCTCTCCATTGGCTGACTAGGTGGAAGTCGCTCGATCGCAATTAGCGCTTCGATTACTGACTTAACAATAGGTGCTGCCACAGTTGAACCAAACGCATCCCGACCTTTGGGTTCGTCCACCACAGCCAATACCACGTAGCGGGGAGAATCTACAGGAAAAATGCCAACAAAGCTGGTGATTCTGGCATTAGTATAATAGCCGCCTGTAGGACTGGCTTTCTGCGCCGTACCCGTTTTACCTGCAATTCGATAACCAGGAATTTGGGCGTTTCTCCCCGTGCCTTCCATGACAACCTTTTCCATCATTGCTAGAACAGTTTGGGTCGTCGCTGGGGAGAAAATGGGATGCGGTGCGCTGAGGCGTGGCTGCCAGTACAGTTGCGCTTTTGTATCGTATAGTCCCTGCACGACATGGGGAGTAACCAGCTTGCCTCCGTTGGCTAGAGTGGCGTGCAGTTGAACTAACTGAATCGGTGTTAGGGAAAAACCTTGCCCAAAAGACGTGGTTGCGGGTTCGATAGGTGAGGTCGTAAACTCTTGCTGGCTTTTGATCTGCCCGGGTGATTCAAAGGGCAGGTCAATCCCAACTTTCTGCCCCAATCCCAGCCGTTCCAGCCAACCATAGTAAACGCTCGGCTTCATTTGTTGGATGATCCGCACCATGCCGATGTTGCTGGAATATTCTAGAATTTGGCTCACCGTGAGCAGACCGTGGCCGCCTCTTGATTCAAAATCATGGTTAGCAATCGGCCACCGACCGATTTGAATCCGACCTGGGTCGTGAAATTGGCTATCCGGTTGAATGGCACCCGCTTCCAGTGCGATCGCAACATTCAGGGGCTTGAACGTTGAGCCGGGTTCGTACAAATCAGACAATGCCCAGTTTTTAAATAAACCCACATCGAAATCGTAATAGCGATTGGGATTGTAGGTTGGCTCCGAAACCATCGCTAACAGGGAACCGTTTAGCGCATCCATAACGATGACAGTCCCCCGCTCGGCCTTAAATTGCTCGATTTTCTCCTTAAGCGCAAAGCGAGCCGCCCGTTGGAGGCGACTGTCAAGTGTCAGTTGCAACCGCAAGTCATCAAAGTGCAGAAATCCTTCCGGGACGTGGTCGGGCATGATTGCCCCATTGCCAGCACGGCTGAGTCGTAGCGTCCGTACAGCACGTTCGAGTAACTTCTCCTGACTGTATTCCACCCCCGCCTGACCGCGATGATCAACATCCACATAACCCACCACATCGGCGGCTAAATCCTGCTGGGGATAAAGGCGAGAGTATTGTTGGATCAGCTCCAGTCCATCGACTTGCAATCGAGCAACCCGGTCAGCGACTTCTTCTGTCAGCAAACGACCAACCCGGATACCACTCGGTTTTTGATTGAACAGTTTCTCCAACGCCGTTGGCGTCTTCCCAATAACGGGAGCTAGTAATGCTGCTATCTCCGGCTTGGAGCGCTTGAACAGCTTCGGGTGGGCGTACAGCCTATAAACGGGCTGGTCAACGGCTAAAACATTACCATTGCGGTCAATAATCTGACGCCGGGGGACAAAGGGACGCATATAGATCATCTGCTGCTTGCGTGCTTTTCCCTCTAGCATCGATGCCTGGGATACTTGCAGCCGATACAAATTGAGCAATAGCCCGGCAGTGCCTGCTATCATCAGTCCCCAAACCAACAGCAGTCGAAACCGGGGCAGTTGTAAGATGCGTTGAAAGCTAGCAGGTGGAAGATTGGAACGTTCGACCTGCAACTGCTTAACCTGCAACCTGTCACGCATGGAAATCTTCACCCTTCCAACTTACAACTTGCAACCTTCCAACGTCTAATACCCCAATGGTGCTTGTGCCGCTGGCTCTGACTCAGCTGTCGGGGCTTGGACAACAGGAGATTGGCGCTGAGGGGCTGGTGTGAGAAAAATTGCGTTGGCTTGGGTGGGAGT
>JAIUYC010000833.1 GCA_020216575.1 Coleofasciculus sp. S288
AGGCGGCTTCCGCTTCGCCTTGAGCGGCTTGAAAGAGTTTGGGAAGTTCGCTCTCATCCCGAACGAAGCGCATCCCACGCCCTCCTCCGCCAGCCGTGGCTTTGATCATAACAGGGTAGCCAATTTTCCGTGCGATCGCTCGTGCTTCTCGCTCACTCATGACCAGGCCATCACTCCCCGGTATCGTTGGGACACCAGCTCGTTGCATGGTTTCTTTAGCAGTGGATTTATCGCCCATCGCCCGAATTGCTTCTGGGCTAGGACCAATGAAGGAAATTTGATGATCGGCACAAATTTCAGCGAAACGGGCATTTTCTGCCAAAAAACCATAGCCCGGATGAATGGCAGTGGCATTGCGAGTCAGGGCAGCGGCAATGATGTTGGGAATATTCAGATAGCTTTTGCTACTAGGGGCTTCACCAATGCAAACGGCCTCGTCCGCCAGCTGGACGTGAAGGGCGTGTCGGTCAATAGTAGAGTGAACGGCAACGGTAGAAATCTCCATTTCTTCACAGGTTCGGAGAATCCGCAGGGCAATTTCCCCGCGATTGGCAATCAAGATTTTTGAGAAGTGCATAGAACAGCGCTGCTATACCCGTATCAGATAGAATAGAGGTGATTTGTACCTTGTTTGTTACTTTTTCTGGGAAGTTGGGTCGTCTCCACGGTTAGTGGCAATGCCCAAGCGTCCAGAAGCAGTATATTTCGAGGATAGGTGGCTTTGTTGCTAAATTTCCTCTTGTTTTAACTGACGCTCAGCAAATTTTTTGATAACATATATGATTACGCGGATGTGGTGGAATTGGTAGACACGCACGTTTGAGGGGCGTGTGGCTTAAGCCTTGCGAGTTCGAGTCTCGCCATCCGCATAATAAAATAACTCTAAGTGCGACATCAGAATTAGTTAGGAGTTTGATTACTCGTTTTCCCGCACCAGTGAGTTGATTACCTCCGTTCCTCCGGTAATCGCGCATTCATAAGGCGCTTAAAGCGGTGAAGTGAATTCACCGCTTTAAGCGCCGTCCCAACACTGATTTATTGGGGGTACTCGCCTCCGGCTCGATATATCCCCCTCTAAATTCAGTGTGGGGCTTCTGCTAAAAGAGCGAAACGGACGTTCCCTTGGAGGGGAACTAATGAATCAGCCATCGGGTGACGTAGTGCTAATGGAGTAGAAATTTTTTCTTGTGTACCGACAGTTATAAACAATAAATTAATGTTAAAGGGGAGAACTCTTCATGTGGATTCTCCCCTTTGCTAGTTTTGCCTGATAGCATTAGCCCGAATAGATCGCAATTATTCAGGGGTTGTTTGTCTGCAACTGTTGCGATCGCTTCAGTACCGATAGTCCATTACATTCCCGGAAGATTTAGCCCACTAGTGAGTTCTTCCATGCGCTCCCGCATCGTGGTCGTAGATTTCTCGTAAGCATCTTTCATCGCGTCTGTGACGGTTTGTGAAAGTGTTTCGGCTCCCTGAGCCAGAGCATCTGAGGAAATTTCGACTCGCAGGGGTTCCTGGTTGCCGCTCATGATTACCTTGACAAGTCCATCGCTGCTTTGTCCCTCAATCTCCATTTGCTCCAATTCTTCTTGGAGCCTTTTTGCACCTTGCTGAACCTCCTGGGCTTTTTTGAACGCTTCGGCGAGTTCTTTCATCTTACCTAGACCGAAGCCAAATCCTTGTCCTTTTGACATAACTAGTTGACTCTATCTGAGTTGGACGGGTATATCACAGTGTTAAGTCTTAATCTTAGTACTGCTGGTGGCAGTGCGACAGGGTGCATCCCATTTTTGCAAATATATCTACTGTAGAGCTTTCCGGGCGGACAGCCCCTACAATGCCGAATATACAAAATTGGGATGCTCCTGTGCGACATCTTTAGACCGCTTGAAAATCGCCTAAGATTTTGACTTCTGGTACTAGGTAGAGCGACCAGTGCCTTTCAACTTGCTGCTGAACATGGTGGATAAGCTGAAAGATGTCGCTGGCTTTAGCTCCGCCACAGTTGAGGATAAAGTTGGCATGGCGCTCGGCCACTTTAGCACCCCCGATTTGGTAGCCTTTAAGACCGAGTTGCTCGATCAGCCAACCAGCAGCATGAGGTTCGGGGTTACGGAAGACACTCCCACAACTGGGTAAGTGGTAGGGCTGAGAGAGACGCCGTTGCTCTAAATGGTCGGAGGTATCGGACAGAACTTGTTTTGGGTCGTTACCGGGTTGTAACTGGAAGGTTGCCCGAACGACCAAGCGATCGCCTCCTTGCAGGATAGAGGTGCGATAGCCAAAACTCAAGTCTTGAGGAGTAAGCTCCTCAATCCTGCCATCGGGAGAGAGCGTCTGCATGCTGACCAAGATATCAGCCGTACAGCTTTTGTGAGCACCGGCATTCATGACCACTGCACCGCCAACCGTACCGGGGATTCCCACAGCCCACTCCAGCCCTCGCCAGCCGCGTTCTGCGGCTTGCCATGCCAGACGGGCAATTGGTTCACCCGCTCCTGCTGTCACTCTGCCAGTATCGGGATCGAACTCAGCGTGGCGGAGATGGCGAGTACAGATTACTAAACCCGGTAAACCGCGATCGCTCACCAACATATTAGAACCGGCTCCCAGCAACGTTAGGGGCAACCCTTGAGACTTTGCCCACTCAAAGCCTGCTTGCAGATCCTCTAAGCGTCGCGGAGCGACGTACCATTCTGCCGGACCACCGACTCGAAATGAGGTTAGGCTCGCTAAGGATGCTTGCGCTCGAAGCGGACAATCGGTTCCTGGCAAATAAAGTTCTGGCTTGTAAAGGGTCTTCTGCGGTTTATGTCCGTTGGTAACGTAGGGAGGATTATAGGACAAAGTCATATCAGTAACACGTCAATAACAATGCTGATTTCTAAGGGATAAAGGTTGGAAGGTTGAAAGGTTGGAAGGGTTTAAAACAGCTTTCTGCTGTAACCTGCTAACTTGCTAACCTGTAACCTGCCAACCTGTAATCCGCACACTCTGCAACCTGCTTGCCTGACTTAGGGCTTAGGCAATTGAGGTGGGGGAAAAGATAGCCTTCAGACTTGATTGAGCAGACTTAGGCTGTCTGGCTCAATTCTTTAACCCAATCTTTGTCAGCCTGTTGGTACAAGTCCACGAGCTGAGGGATAATCTGATTTAGATTTCCAGCTCCTAGGAATAGCGCCAAGTCACCCGGTTGGAGGATTTGGGTAAGACATTCTGAGACTGACTCCAGAGTGGGTTGATAATACACCTGCTTGTGATGAGCGGCGATTGCATCTCGCACCTGTTCGCCTGTAATTTGCTCCAGGTTGGGTTCACCAGCACTGTAAATGTCCGTGACAACGACGATGTCTGCGTTGCTGAAGGATTG
>JAIUYC010000834.1 GCA_020216575.1 Coleofasciculus sp. S288
TACGAACAGCCGAAACTTTTCTGAGATATAATCATTAACTTCCCAAGCCGCTATCACTTGCTGCCGAGATTGTTGCGATCGCAACTGGCTTAGGCGTAAAATGCTATCGATTTTAGTCAATAGCAATTTGCTGTTAATCGGTTTAGTGAGGTAGTCATCGCCCATCATTTGCAGACCCCGCAACCGAGATTGATCATCATCTAAGGCTGTAAGAAAAATGATTGGCACGGTTTTCAGCTTCACGTCTTCCCGGAAGCGACGGCAGACTTCAAAACCGTCCATTTTTGGCATCATGACATCCAGCAAAATCAAGTCAGGAGGAGACTTAGCCGCGATTTCCAGCGCTTCGGCTCCTGAGGCTGCTGTAATCGGAACATAGCCCTCGCAAAGCATTAGCTCTTCTAGCAGTAATAAATTCGTAGGGTCATCATCGACTAGCAGGATACGGGGCGTAGGGTTTGGCATGGGCTGACAAAACTTATAACTATCGAAGTGATGCAGTTAGCACCAACACCATTTATCGTGATAAACGCTAATGCGTATCACTTTGATGTTTTTGGAACTGGGATGACGACGTTAACTCAGATCGGTCGATTTGCCGAGATACCCCTGATCGCCTGTGTCTTAGCTGTCTTTGATTTTCTCGGACAGTGACGGAGGTTGAAGTTTGATTCCTCTACATGGAATTAGATGAGTATATCTAAACATATCTTAATATATTGAAACACACCACCCTAGCAAATACAATTACTCAACCGGAATATTTCGATTGGGAGAAATCATCACGGCTATTCCTAAGCAGCCCCTGTCTGAAAGGTGGTAGCACAGAGGATGTCAGCTTTTCCTATCTCCTCCTAGGGGTTCATTGTCGAGCAATGACAAATCTTGCGATCGCAGGCTACTTTCCCTAGCGCAGACAGCTAAACTAGAGCACATCTGTGTAAGCGGCAACCAAACGCGAAAGGTACTGCCCTTGTTCTCTCGCGACTCAACCGAAACCGTACCCCCGTGAAGTTCTGCCAAACGCTTGGTAAGAGCCAGACCTAAGCCCGTACCTTCGTGACGCCGTGCTAAGGACGAGTCTACCTGTTGAAACGGTCGAAATAGAAGGTGCAGCTTGTCGTCTGGAATGCCAATGCCGCTATCTATGACTTCTAGGCACAGATATGGCGTACTGGGATTGACGGGACTGCGATCGGGTCGCAGTTCTTGCTGGAGATGGCTACCGTAAGCAAGACGTCCCCGTAGCTTAATGCTACCTTCGTCTGGGGTAAATTTGACGGCATTGGAGAGGAGGTTAATTAGGATTTGACGAACGCGATGCTCGTCCAGGAATGCTTCCTGAAGGCGGTAGTCGAGTTCCAGTGAGAGTACCAACCGTTTTTTATCAGCACGGAGCTGGATCATTTTTAGGCACTGGCTACAGAGGGCATGAATGGAGACGGGGGCTAATTCAAGCTCTGTTTTACCTGCTTCAATCTTTGATAAATCGAGAATATCGTTGATCAGTTGCAGCAGATGCTGACCACTTTTCTCAATTGCCTTAACATGATTGAGCTGGCGAGGTGCTAGGGAACCCCCAGTGTCGCGCTGCAATAATTCTGCGAACCCCAAAATGCTGTTGAGGGGCGTTCGCAGTTCGTGGGACATAGAGGCGAGAAATTCTGATTTCAGTTGAGAAGCCCGTTCTAAATGCTCGTTGGCTCTGAGCAGGTGTTCTTGAGCTTGAGCGCGTTCGATCGCAACACCCAAGGTGCGGCAAGCTACCAGCAGCATATCCTGTTGAGGCGCATCCTGGAGTTTCTGCTGACAACGGGATTCCAGCGTCAAGACTCCGATGATCTTGCCAGTAGCACCAGGAATGGGATAGATTCCTAGTTGACCAATGCCAGGATAGCGAAACCCCGGTACAGCTTGGGGATGATTAGAATAATCCTCAACAAATAGGGGTTTACCTGTTTCCACAACCTGCCATAGCAATCCCTGACCATAGGGGATACCTCGATTTAGGGTTTCTTCCATCCCACTCACGGCCAGTGTTCCATAGGTGGCAATGAACTGAGAGGAAACTTCGTTGGTCACAACCGCCGCTCGTACTTCTTTCCCCTCACCGCTAATCACCTTGACATCTCCAAATGCCGCTCCCGTCGCCTGCACTAGGTAGGCAAGGGCAAATTGTCCAATTTCCCGTAACTCAGCCGCCGGTTGCAGCCGTTCGGTCAACCCCTGCAAAAATCTCAACCGTTTGATTTCGGCGTTCAAACTTGCCTGGGTACTCATGGCTTCGCGCAAGGCTTGCTCTCTAGCCGTGACATCGCGAAAGGTGAACAAGCATTTTCCCTCAGCCGTGACCGTTGCTCTGACTACGATATGGACGCCGTTGAGTTGTTCTAGCGAGAAGGAAGCGTTTTCGAGCTTGGCTAACCGTAGGGTCGATCGCATTTGTTCATATTGCGCCTGAGACCAGTAGCCATAGGCAAAAACCTGAGTACAAATGTCTTGAAAATTCGGCTTTTGAGCTAACCAGTTTGCAGATAGCCCCCAAATTTGTGTTAATTTTTGATTGAATAAAATTAGGTGGTGCGACGGATCAAAAAGTGCGATCGCATTGTCCACTTGGTTTAGAATTAACTGTTGCTCCTCCTTTAACTCCTGTAACTGCCGTTCAATTTGCTCAGGTTGCATAATTTTCATCGGCGCTGGTGAGAGATAAATATAGAGTGCCTTTTCCCTAGTTTACAAAACGTAACACTTGCCGAATGTGAGCGCACATGACACCAGCTTGTGATCTCGGACACACTAACGGAGGATCGAGGTCTCAATCAGGGCATGCTCTCAGTCAAAGGGTCAGTGTGACTATCTAGAAAGAGTTAGGGGAGTAGGATCACTTCTACCAATAGATAGAAATGTTCCAATGAAAAGGAGCGGCTATCAAACTGAGTTTAGTGCAGCACGAGAGGGAAGGGAGGGTTGTTATGCAGACCTTTGGAGCGGGGATTGAGGAGCGCAATCTCATGGTAAAGTTGGCAGACAAGCTGGAGCGCGAGTGGCAGTCGCGCCTAGCCATTGACTGCTCCAACCAAAGCCAAGACACCCGAAACAGCATTATTTGCTGGTTACTGGGAGAAGACTTGGAGCGGTTTGATGCGATCGCGCCAGACCAGTTGGAAATCGCCAAGCAAGCGATGGACTATCGCTACCGGATTTTGCGGCAGCGTTACTTGGGTATGCCACCCGAACGAGCTTATCGCAATTTGATGACTCGGTTAGCGGGTTTGGTGACACTGCGCAACAAGATTCGCACTTGGGTTTCCCTGAGCCGCGATCGTCAGAGAGCCGTGGTGGATGTTTTGCAAGAAGTGATTCAGGA
>JAIUYC010000835.1 GCA_020216575.1 Coleofasciculus sp. S288
CCCCTGCTCCCCCTGCTCTCATCACTGGTGGAAAACTTCTACCGAGCTGCGCCAGGGTGAACTTTACTCCCCACGGGGTCACGATCGCCGATAAGATAAAAAAGTTAATGTTGATACCGACATAACCATAGACAATAGCTATATAACCTATGGATTTTGCCAATCTTGCTGCCCAGCTAAACGCCGGGATAATTTTGCCGGAGGGGATTGTACTGATTACCCTCTTGCTGGTTGTATTGATTGACCTGATTTCTGGCAGGCGTGCCGTTCCAGTACTGCCCTATGTGGCAATTGGGGGGCTTCTGACTGCCCTAGTCGCCCTGTACTACGAATGGGATGTTGCTGCTGACCCAGTTGCCTTTTTAGGGGCATTCAATGGTGACGCCCTGAGTATAGCGTTTCGGGGTATCATTGCCTTATCAACGGTGGTAACGATTTTGATGTCAGTCCGCTACGTTCAGCAGGCGGGTACATCATTAGCAGAGTTTATCGGCATTTTGCTCAGTGCAACCTTGGGGGGAATGTTCCTAACGGGAGCGAATGAGCTGGTGACAATTTTTGTGTCACTGGAAACCTTGAGTATTTCATCTTACCTGCTGACGGGCTACATGAAACGTGACCCTCGTTCCAATGAAGCAGCGTTGAAATACTTGCTGATTGGGGCATCGAGTTCGGCAGTCTTTCTGTATGGCGTCTCGTTGTTGTATGGTCTTTCAGGGGGAGAGACACAATTAGATGCGATCGCAACCAACGTATCAGCTCTAGGTGTCGGCCAATCCCTTGGGGTTTTAATTGCGTTAGTATTTGCGATCGCGGGTATTGCTTTCAAAATCTCCGCTGTTCCCTTCCACCAATGGACGCCTGACGTTTACGAGGGTTCTCCTACACCCGTTGTCGCCTTCCTCTCCGTCGGTTCCAAAGCGGCTGGTTTTGCCCTCGCCATTCGCCTCATGACAACGGCGTTCCCCTTAGTAACCGAACAGTGGCATTTTGTCTTCACAGCGCTAGCCATCTTGAGCATGGTGTTAGGCAACGTCGTCGCCCTGACACAGACGAGCATGAAGCGACTCTTAGCCTATTCTTCCATCGCTCAGGCTGGATTCGTCATGATTGGCTTAATTGCCGGAACTGATGCCGGTTATGCCAGTACAATCTTTTACCTGCTAATTTATTTGTTCATGAACCTGGGCGGCTTTATCTGCGTGATTCTCTTCACGCTACGCACGGGTACAGACCAGATTAGCGAGTACTCTGGTCTTTATCAGAAAGACCCACTCCTAACATTAAGCTTGAGCCTTTGTTTGCTCTCCTTAGGAGGGATTCCGCCTCTGGCAGGCTTCTTTGGCAAAATCTATCTGTTCTGGGCAGGTTGGCAAGCGGGACTGTATGGTTTAGTCTTGTTAGGGTTGATTACCAGTGTGGTGTCGATTTACTATTACATCCGCGTCATCAAGATGATGGTTGTCAAAGAGCCACAGGAAATGTCTGACGCCGTCAAGAATTACCCAGAAATTCGCTGGAACCTTCCGGGGATGCGTCCCTTGCAAGTGGGTTTAATTGCAACTGTTATTGCTACGTCTCTGGCAGGGATTCTCTCAAATCCCCTCTTCACCTTGGCTAACAGTTCCGTTACCCGCACCCCAATCCTGCAACAAGCCCTAATTAGCACTCAGCAACCAGCCATTAGCGTTCAGCCATCCGCTATCAGTACTCAGCAGATTGACTAAAACCTGAGCTGGTAAAAGGATTTGTTGTAGGGGCAGTCTGTATGACTGCCCTTTTTTCTTCCCTTGTCTAGTTGCTGCATCTCGTTTCTAGCTTCTAGCTAGAAATGCCTCATGGGAGGCTCTGCCTCTTATAAGTAAGAATTATCAAGAACAAACATTTTTGTCGGCTTCCTTGCACTACGCCGCTCATGGTCTAACGTATGCATTATAAAGATTTGGTCGATCCACCTTGTGTGTTTAAATATTCTTTGCGTTCGTAAGAACGGGTAAGGATGAATTTTGCGATACGCATTTTCCGCATTAAACTCATTGACAGCAAGTAGTTCTCCTACCCAAGGATTTGAACTCGGAACACCTATGTCATCCAGATAAACTAAAGTCATAGGTAGATATTTTTCCGGTTCTCCTAAAAATACATTTAAACAAGCTTTTGCAGACGAGTAATAGTCAACGTCTACAGCTACAAAGCCAATTGGACTTTCTGCCGTTACCGTGCTTAGGAACTGAGGAACGGTTTCCGCGATGTCTCCAATTATCAATTTTGCATTATTAGGCAATGCATTTAAAAGTTTTTCCTTATTAATCATGGGGAAATACCCCTCCTTAAAGAACTCCGGTTGATCTCGGTAGTCTTTGGGAGCTGGCATTCCTGTACCCGTGTCAAATCCGAATATATGAAACTGAACTCCTGTTTCTTGAGTTACATTTTTGGCGAGATGGCAGATGTTAAGTAAGCCTTCTCCCGAAGCTACACCAAACTCAATTGCAGTTAAAGATTCAATTCCTATTGATTGAGCGAATTTTGCTGCTTGGAGAAGGCAGAATGCATTCTGTTGTCGTAAAACTAAATCGAACTCAACTTTTTGGGAAAAAGACCCCAATGATGCGACAAAGAGCGATAGAATGTTCAGGTGGAGTGGTTCAGTCAGTCTTTCATATAAAATTCTGTTAATTTTGTCTTTCCGCGTTAGCTTTTTAAGTAAATATTTCATGAGAAATTAGCTCCTGATTTGCATTTTAAACAATCACGAGAACGTCAGTTGATACGTGAACTATCAACTTCATCATTCAAAATTAAAATTAGGAAAAATATAACTTAGCCAGGTTAAAAATGGATAGTCAATTTATATAAATTTACAGTCGAGTTAAAGCAAATTGATATTAGGTGACTGCATCTCTAGTCTGAGTCCATTTCAACGAAGTTGACTAATAGCCCGGAGTTTGAAGATGCTGTTGTTCAATCAACGAGGGGTCTGACCCCTCACTCTTAAAATTGGTGGATAGGGGCGAATTACCGCCCTTGGTGTCCCAAGATTGCAACCTCTGTGTCAAACCAGCTAATCGGTTTTGGTTTGCCTAAGTAAAATCCCTGAGCATAGCCGACGCCTAGCCTTTTTATCCGCTCCAGAATCGCCCCATTTTCGACATATTCTGCGATCGTCTGGGTTTCCTTCACCTGAGAAATCTGTACAATGGCTGACACAATTGCTTCTGAGAGGGGGTTAGTCGTTAAGTCTTTGACAAACATCCCATCAATTTTGACAAAGTCCAGGGGCAATTCTTTCAGATACGCCAAACTTGCCATTCCTGTTCCAAAATCATCCAGAGCAAATTGACAACCAAGTCGCTG
>JAIUYC010000836.1 GCA_020216575.1 Coleofasciculus sp. S288
TCACTCACTTTCTATCATTCTTAATGAGGCACTTGACTCAAAAAGTACCAAGTGCGATCGCTAACAATACCATCCGCCACTAAACCCGAGCGCCGTTGAAATGCTTGTGCGGCAGCCCGGGTGAGCCAACCAAATTCACCATCAATCCCACCGCGATAATCACCAGTCAGGGTAAGTAGGTGTTGAAGGGTAAACACCATCTTTCCTCTACTGCCTTGACTGAGTATAGGCATGTTGACGGGAGCCCCTGCAAACAGAGCGTCCCAAGTGAGAGGCCCAACGATGCCGTCTTTGAGTAAAAAGACCCGATGTTGGTAAGCAATCACAGCATTTTTGACCAAGACGCTGAATAACCCATCAATCGCTCCGATGTAAGTATCCCGCCAGATTAAAAGCGTTTGCAGTTCTTTCACGGCCTCCCCTGTGGAACCCAGTTGTAGTAATGGCCTTTCGATTTGAGCTGTAGCTGTTGCTGGAATCTCGTAAGCCTGCATCGTCTTGCTTCTTGGATGGGGTGCGACAATCCATAGGATACGGTTGACAGGGTGGATACTACTTCGCCTGAATGACTCATCCAATCGGGTGATTTTGACCTGCCCTGGTTTTCTGTGCGATCGCAGGCGTAAAATATAAGAGAAGTCTTAAGAAATGCATCACCAACCGAAGTGCGAGCTTGTCTCGCTTGGAACAAGGTTTCAAAGAACCGCCAAGAATGGAATAACAAGAAACTACTGCCCTGTTTCGTGAAATCCGGCAACGGAGCAGGCTATTGCAATAGGGTGTGCTGCCAAACTGTGAGCCATTGGCTTGATGAAGCCGTTACCAGTTATCAGTGTGCTTGAATCTTATCGGCAGGGAGTGAGGAACCCCTGTCTTATCCTAATACTCTGCACGGAGCGATAGCGGAGTGTTAGCGTCTGCTACGCAAACGCTCCTTACGCCGCTACCGCTTCGCTAAGGTACTCTCTTCAGCAAAGCGGGGCGCGATAGCGCACACAATCTCCGAGATGCTGACGCTCCTTACGTCGCTACCGCTCCACTCCGTTACGCTCAGCATGACAAAAGCTCGGATTATGACCGCGTGCAGTATAGTTCCTAGTGCAGAAGGGCAAAATAAGTGACCAGTTTCCAAGCGGCTGAACACCTTAGAGTCAAAGAATTTTTGACTTGTGACTTGGTCACTGAGCGTTCGACTGAGCGCGGTTCGGACGTTCGGCGAAGCCTCACGCCGAAGTCTTGTCGAAGTGTGACTTTTGACTTCTGCGTAGGGGTTAAACTCTAATCTCCAAACCTAAGGACATGAGACGGACGTGAAAAAATTAACCTCGCCAGAGATTGCCGAATATGCCTCCCTCACTGGCTCTGCCTTGGGTACTATCGTGGCGGTGACCTCTGGGCAGGTAGCTTATGCCGCAATCCCCCTGACTGTAGCCCTCTCACTCAATTTAATCAACCGAAATCGAGTCCAGCAGCAGACCCAGCAGTACACTACAGAGGCGATCGCTAAAGCCTATCACGTTATTCAATCTCTACATCAGCAAGTCCAGACGCTGCCCAACCAAAACACGATTCTACAGCTCAAAGAGCAATTAAACATCCTGAATCGGCGTTTTGATACGTTGCCAGTCCCTCCAGAAGTTGACCTGACTGAAATAGAGGCAGAAATTGCACAGATGCAAGGTCAACTGGAGGTTCTCAACCAACAGTTCAACGTTCGACCTGAAAAACAGGCGATTCAACAGTTGGAAAGTACCAACGTACAATTCAAAGCTCAGTTAAATGCTTTAACGGTGCGTCTTGATACCTTGCCACCTCCTCCAAAAGTCGATCTGACTGGCGTAGAGGCAGCAATAGCACTGCTTACTGACCAACTTGATACCCTGCACCAACAATTCAAAGCTCGACCTGAAACTCAGATGGTTGAACGACTCAGCGCTCAACTGAATGTCATAACTACGCGTCTCGATCATCTACCGATTGCCCCAGAAGTTGACCTAACTGGGATAGAAGCAGCAATTGCGCTACTGACCGAGCAGTTGCACACCTTACACCAATTGTTCAATACCCGGCCCGAAACCCAAGCCATTGAGCATTTAGAAAGCGTAAGCGCACAGCTTAGAGTTCAGCTAAACGCATTAATCCAACGTTTTGAGGCTTTGCCAACTCCCTCAAAAATGGATCTGAGTGGGGTACAGTCCGTAATCGCGCACATCAAGAGTCAGCTAAACCTTTTGTACCAACAGTTCAATGCTCGACCCGAAAAACAAGCAATTCAATACTTGGAAGGCGCGATCGCACAGCTCACAACTCAGCTTAACGTGATAACGGAGCGTCTCGATCATCTGCCGACTCCTCCAGAAGTGGATTTGTCTGGTCTAGAGAACGGAATCGCCCAGCTTGACGGTCAGTTGAATGCCTTGAACCAACAGTTCAACACCCGACCGGAGACAGAAGCGATTGAACGATTGGAACGAGAAAGCAATCACCTCAGAAGTCAACTCAATGCCATAACAGTACGTTTTGATCATCTGCCGGTTCCCCCAGAGATTGACCTCTGTAAGGTAGAAAATGCGATCGTACTGCTGAGTGAGCAGTTAGACACCTTAACACTACGTTTTAATAATTTGCACATTCCGCCAGAAGTTGACCTGACTGGAGTCAAAGACGCAATCTTTACACTCCAAGAGCGTCTCGTTCCACTCAGTTCAATTCCTGAGCAAATTGTCCAACTCCAGACCGACCTACAATCGCTTCAAGGTCAAGTTGGCCACTTGCAATCTGATAGTGTCAACCTGACCCGGGTTGAGGAATTGAAAAAAGAGATTGAACGACTCAGGCAGAAATTCCAAATCGTCAGTGCCTTAAATGTAGAGATGGGGGACTTAAAGCGACGATTAGAGCTGCTGGATCAACTCAGTGGAATTTTACAGCAATTAGAGGTGCTTCCAGGCTTCAAAGAAGCGATCGCAGCTTTACGGATGCTGAGTGGGAGTTGGCACCGCTAACCAATGCCCCTGACATTTTTTCAGCTAATACGAGAAGCTGGTAACCTTGCTCCGTGTACACTTCAAACGACAGTTGGTAATTTTGCAATGAACTCTAGCAACCATCTTTCTCGCTTTAGTACCGTTACTAGCACCTTTCTGCTTTCTAGAGAGTCGCTGTTGCTTGAGCTTTAAGTTTCTTTCATGCTTGTTCAGTATTCGGGGATTGTCGAACTTTGAGCCGTCGCTAGTAACAGCAAAATGAGTTAATCCCATCAAGTTCAGGCAATAATTCCACAGCCAACGGCAGTTACCAAAAGATTGTTCTAGTAACTTTTGTTGCTCCTGCCTAGGGTATAACCTGACCTT
>JAIUYC010000837.1 GCA_020216575.1 Coleofasciculus sp. S288
ATGAGGCTATTGTTGATACCAACATCTGGGAAATGGTTGAGCGCTGCCTTGGGAGTAATTAGGTCGCTCAGTTCTGTACTTCCGCTTGAATCGATAAAGTTGGGATTGATCGATGCAGCGAGAAGATTACTGAAATCTACTACGGAATAGTCATCAGACATGGCACTTACAATTCCCTGTTCTTGTAGATGGTTCGTTTGTCAGAAATTTTGTTGGGAGGAAGCTTGTTTCTGCTAGCCATATCTCTAGAGTGCGTGATAGTCAGAAGCTTGACGGCTCATTGTTTTGGCTCATTTGGCTCATTCCTGTTGGTAAAAAATGAGCCACAATCTAAATTAGTAGAAACCTTGGCAGACAATTAAGTATGACGCCTACGGTCAGAGCATCTGAACACGGACTAGAACTGGCTCGTCAAGCGGTAAAAACTAAAAGATGGGGACGTCAGTCTCCTACTTTGTGTCGTGCTGCATCCGTCTCCTTAGCAAATTTAAAGAGATTCTGGGGACGTATAGCAATCGGACAGGATGACTTTGTCAATATTTGTAATGCTATAGGAGTTAACTGGGAAGAGATTGCTGAGTGTAGCGAAATTCAGGCAATAGAGTCGTTGGTATCTGCCGCGATTACTGGTTCAGTACAGTCAGATCCACATTTTGTGGGACGGGAAAGCGCGATCGCAGACCTCCACAACCTCGTCAACCAAGGCGCAAAGCTCATTCTGGTTCATGCCAAAGGTGGTGTAGGCAAGACAACTCTAGCTCGAAAGTATCTCGAGCAGCAATGTGGCTCATGTATAGAGTTCCGCATCGCTACGGAACCTCAGAACATCACATCAGTAGAAAGCCTGATTGAGGAACAGCTAAAGCACCTGGGCGAGGAACCAGGAAGAGAGTTTGGTGTATCGCTGGATCGGTTGAAGCGGAAGCTTAAAACTGAAAGAATCGGGGTATTGATTGATAACCTCGAACCTGCGCTCGACGGAAACCGTAAGATTATCGAGCCTCATCGCCGCTATGTAGAGCTATTGACGACCTTAGCTGAGCCAGCCGTGCAATCAGTTACGCTAATTACCAGCCGCGAGTGCTTACGGGAGTCTGCTGTCACTGTGCGGCACTATCATTTAGAAGGTTTAGATGTAGCAGCATGGCAGGAGTTTTTTAACAGCCGCCAGATTCACACATCTTCTCCCCCCTTTTTAAGGGAAGTTGGGGGGGATCTAACCAACAGTGAGGGAGAATCCTGTGCGCTGAGTGCCATGCATAAGGCATATGGCGGTAATGCCAAAGCAATGGACATCCTCAGCAGCGCTATCCTTCAAGATTATGACGGTAATTTAGAGGCATATTGGCAAGCGAATCAGGAAGATTTGTTAATAGAGAGAGAATTAGAAGATTTAGTTACTTGCCAGTTCAACCGTCTGCAACAACTTGACTCAACGGCTTATCAACTTCTCTGCCGATTGGGATGCTATCGCTATCAAGATGTGCCTACTGTCCCCGAACAAGGTCTTTTTTGTCTGCTGTGGGATGTACCAGAAGCACAACATCGTCGGGTGGTTAAATCGTTGCGCGATCGCTCTTTGGTTGAGTTCAAAAATGGCGATTACTGGCTGCATCCAGTGATTCGAGCAGAAACGATCACACGATTAAGATCCAGTAAAGACTGGGAGACAGCGAACAACAGAGCAGCACAGTTTTGGACAAAAACTGTTAAGAAAGTTGAAAGAACGGAGGACGCTTTAAAAGCACTAGAGGCTTGTTACCATTACTTAGGAACTAAAAACTTTGCTCAAGCTTGTTCTGTAATATTAAATAGTAGAGATAGTGAATGGGGAGAGTATGAAATTCTTGGTCGCTCCTTCTACAGGCTTGGTCTATTTAATAAAATGATTTCCGTAATAAGTTTAATAATAGACGAAGAAACTTCCACAGTTGATTATTACTGGAGTGAACTCTATAATGTTCTGGGAAGTATGTATTGGTTAACAGGACAATTACACAAAGCTAGTAAGTATTACGAAAGAGGCTACCAACTAGCAGTTGAGTTTGACTTAGAAAAGATCAAACTTCTTTCTCTATTAAATATTTATCTTGTTAAAATTGATTTTGGAGAATTAGAAGAAGCATTAAATTTATTTTATGAATACAATAAAATTACTGTTGAGTCTAGCCTTGCAGAGCATATAAGCATTTCTTGGTTCTGTTTAGCTTTTTTGAATTCAATTTTAGGTTGTGAACAAGAAGCATATCACTTTGCTGAACAGTCCTATGGCCAACCTCCCAAAACTAAAGCAGCACCATGGCATATTGGTTATAGATTAGTATTTTTAGGTGCAACCTATAAGAATTTAAATAATGTAGAGAAATCTTTTAAAATGTATCGCAAAGCTATTTCGTTTGCTGAAGCGAGCCACTACACTCAAGTAAAAGCTAAAGCTAAGAATGGTCTGGCAGAGCTTTATCGAGAGCAGGGAGATTTTGATACAGCACTCTCTCATCATTCAGAAGGCATAGAACTACTGGATAAAATTGGTGCTAAATGTGACTTAGCTGAAGCTTACTATCAGCTAGGTTTGACATATCAAAAAATGGGGAACATAGAGGAGAGCCAGGAAAATTTTGATAAGGCGATTCAACTATTCGAGGAAATGGAAGCCCCCAAGCAAGTTGAGAAAGTGCGACGAGCGATGGAAGCTGGGAAATAAATTGAGTGATAAAACAATCATCGAAATACGCCACATCGATGCAGGCTGATTGGGCAAACTGCTGGATAGATTTTGTGGTTGGGCAGTTTAGGGTGTTGTTGGCGCGATCGCTCCTCACCTCAAAAGCGATCGCCTTCCAGTACCATAGTTATAGCCGCTGCGGGCTACCCCACTCGTGAACAGCCATGTCAGAAACCACGCTACCTGCACCCCTCATTGAACTCCCACCCACCCAAGCCGAACTTCCCTATGATGATGGTGAGCCAATGGAAAGCGCACGGCACAAAGCCCAAATGGACTTGCTGATTGATGCCTTAATTCCTTGGCTAGAACAACGGGAAGATGGGTATGTCGGCGGCAACATGTTTGTCTACTACTCTCTAGCGCAGGTGCGCAACAAAGACTTTAAAGGACCCGACTTTTTTGTGGTGTTGGGTGTCCCGAAAGGGGAACGCAAAAGTTGGGTGGTTTGGGAGGAAGAAAAAGCCCCCGATGTCGTGATTGAGTTGCTGTCAGAAAGTACAGCGACAGTAGACAAAAACGAGAAAAAGCTGATTTATCAAAATCAAATGCGCGTGCCAGAGTATTT
Source organism: Coleofasciculus sp. S288 (assembly GCA_020216575.1). Taxonomy (GTDB): domain Bacteria; phylum Cyanobacteriota; class Cyanobacteriia; order Cyanobacteriales; family Coleofasciculaceae; genus JAIUYC01. The sequence continues at coordinate 3,294 of JAIUYC010000837.1, forward strand.
CTGGTATGACCCTTTTAACCCAGAGGATTGGGCGGGTTTTTCTATCCAACAGAG
>JAIUYC010000838.1 GCA_020216575.1 Coleofasciculus sp. S288
TCAGCCTAAAAACAACCTCGGTATCATGGAATCATAGATAATCAAGCAATTCTTACTGCAAGAAAATCCAATCAATGGAACAGCAGCCGATGTCCAACTCAGAAGCCCCAGAGCAGCCTGAAAAAATTTATCTGCCCCGCACCAGCGAATCCGAGACCTTGAAAAAGATTCGTCACACAACGTCCCATGTCATGGCGATGGCGGTGCAGAAGCTCTTTCCGGAAGCACAGGTGACTATCGGCCCATGGATTGAGAATGGCTTTTACTACGACTTCGACAAGCCAGAACCGTTTACTGAGCAAGACTTGAAAGCCATCAAAAAAGAGATGGACAAAATCATCAAGCGCAAACTGCCAGTGATTCGGGAAGAGGTAAGCCGAGAGGAAGCAGAACGCCGGATTAAGGCAATTAACGAGCCTTACAAACTAGAAATCCTCCAAGGACTAGAAGAGCCAATCACGATTTACCACTTGGGAGACGAGTGGTGGGACTTGTGTGCTGGTCCCCATGTGGAAACCACCAGCGAATTGAACCCCAAGGCAATTGATTTGGAAACCGTGGCGGGGGCTTACTGGCGTGGGGATGCAACCAAAGCCCAACTCCAGCGCATTTACGGGACAGCTTGGGAAGCGCCAGAGCAACTCATAGAATACAAACGCCGTAAAGAAGAAGCCCTCAAACGAGATCATCGAAAACTGGGGAAGGAACTGGGGCTGTTTATCTTTTCGGATCAAGTTGGCCCAGGATTGCCCCTGTGGACTCCTAAAGGCACGGTATTACGCACCACACTGGAAGACTTCCTTAAGCAAGAACAGCTCAAGCGTGGTTATCTGCCCGTTGTTACTCCCCACATCGGTAGAGTGGAATTATTTAAGACCTCTGGGCATTGGCAGAAGTATAAAGAAGACTTGTTCCCGATGATGGGAGCGTCGGAAGATGAAGGCTTCGTCCTGAAGGCGATGAATTGCCCATTCCACGTCCAGATTTATAAGAGCCAATTGCGCTCTTACCGCGAGTTACCCATCCGCCTTGCGGAGTTTGGCACGGTATACCGTTACGAACAATCAGGGGAACTGGGTGGACTAACGCGGGTACGAGGGTTTACTCAAGATGATGCCCATCTATTTGTGATGCCAGAACAACTGGATGATGAGTTTTTGAAGGTTGTGGATCTAATTCAGTCCACTCTGAGAGTTTTGAAGTTAGATCAATCCTTTAAAGCTCGGCTGAGTTTCCGCGACCCGAACTTGGATAAGTATATTGGCTCCGATGAAGCGTGGAATAAGGCAGAGAACGCGATTCGTCGCGCTGTAGAAACCCTAGGCATGTCTCACTTTGAGGGAATTGGGGAAGCGGCCTTCTACGGACCTAAGCTCGATTTCATCGTCCATGATGCCTTAGAACGCGAGTGGCAGTTGGGAACCGTACAGGTGGATTACAACTTGCCCGAGCGATTTGATTTGGAGTATGTGGCAGAAGATGGCACGCGGAAACGTCCGGTGATGATTCACCGTGCGCCGTTTGGGTCGTTGGAACGCTTAATTGGGATTTTGATCGAGCAGTATGCTGGAGATTTCCCCTTCTGGTTAGCTCCCGTGCAAGTGCGTATCGTGCAAGTGAGTGAAGCACAGTTGCCGTATGCTAAGGAGATTGCTGAGAAAATGCGATCGCATGGCATTCGTGCAGAAGCGGATACCAGTGGTGAGCGCTTGCCCAAACAAATTCGCAACGCGGAGAAGGAAAAAATTCCCGTAATGGCAGTTGTAGGCGCGGCGGAAGTTGAGAACAACACTCTGAGCATCCGCATCCGTGCTGCTGGCGAGAAGTCGAGAGATATCGGAGCCATTTCCGTTACCGAGGCAATTAAGCAACTGAAAAATGCCATTGAGAACCGGGAAGCATCGGTGTTCTCTGCTTAGGAAACTTTCAGCAATTAGAAGCAGTTTAGAGGGTGGGCATTGCCTACCCTATTTGTTATGAAGAATAGTTGGTCGTGCCATCAGGGATAATACCAAATCCGCATCTATACCCCCTTTATATATATCTTTGTAATTCCCTCCATATTCTCTCCTCTGTGACCTCTGTGCCTCTGTGGTCAGATCAAAAAATAATCACCCAGTCAGGCGAGTCAGTTGGGTGAAGTGCGATCGCTCCCATCACACCTAACCTTTAAGGTGGTGTTAAATGAGCAATTGTTATGTTATCCTTCGACTTCGGCAGCTTAACTAAAAGTCTTAGGAGGATTCCGCCCAAGGGTGTTATCCAGTCACACCAGCCAAGTGATAGAAAATCCGAGACTCCTTTAGAACCAACAGCTCCTACTCACCAGCAGCAGGCACAAGTTTGTGAAAACTTGCATCGCCTTCAACAAAACTACTACTTGGAGCGTCGCACTTTCTTCTAGAACATCAACCCACAGTCAGAGAGGATATTAACAGCAATTAGGAGAGCAGATATCTGGCTTAAACCCACCCCTACAACTCCTGACTCCTGACCCCTGAGTCCTCCGTCACACCAACCCCGAACGTAAGGCCACAACAGCCGCTTGAACTCGATCATCAACCGCAAGTTTGTTCATAATCCCCCGAACATGGGTCTTGACGGTATTGGCACTGAGGAAAAGTTTTGAGGCAATCTCCGGATTGCTATAGCCTTCGACGATTAATTTCAAAACTTCCATCTCCCGCTGCGACAAATTGGCGACATTCTCAGTGGGAGAAGGGGGTGAGAGATGCTTGAGAACTTGACGAGCAATCTGAGGGTCTAAATACGTTGCTCCTTCCGCTGCGGCTGCGATCGCTTGAAGCAATCGATCCACGCTTGCCCCTTTAATGCAGTAGGCATCTGCACCACTTGAAAGCGAGGCAATAATTTCCCGTTCCGTCGTATGAGATGTCAACATCACGACTCTAACATTGGGCAGTGCCTCCTTTATTTGCTGGGTCGCGGCAATGCCATCCAAACGTGGCAAACCAATGTCCATCACGACTAAATCAGGCTTGTATTGCTTGGCAGCTTCGACACCCATATACCCATCCTCAGCCTGACCCACAATCGTGATTTCAGGATGAGCGGATAGCGATTGTTCTAAACCCAACTGCATCATTGGGTCATCTTCCACAATCAAAATCCGCAAGGGGGCGGATTCAGTTGGCAAATTTAGAGATGGCGAAGTTTCGGATGGCATGGCTTATGCAAAAGGCATTCCTCTCACTCATGGTATCTCACTAGCTCCTTTCTCAGGGGGCGGAATGCGGTATTGACGTGCGACGTAATGAAAAAGGCGGTAGCAATCTGGAAATTGTTCGCTTTCGCATTGCCCCTGCCAGTTGTATCGTACTTTCC
>JAIUYC010000839.1 GCA_020216575.1 Coleofasciculus sp. S288
GTCGGGATAGGCTTCAGCAACCCCGCAATCGTGCCAGATGCCCAAACCCCACCGAAGACCAACTTAACGAAATGCTCAGCTACTTGCAGGAACGCTGTATCAGTATTAACTCTCCAGAAGAGCTAATGCGGTTCTTGAAAAGTCTAGCCAAGCGGCTGCGCCCTCCTCTCACCAAGCCTTTAGAGTTTTGTGACCCTAGCACGGGAGAAGTGTTGAGTATGGAGCTGCCTGATGAGCGTTCTACGATTGCCTTGGATGAGGTAGAACGACAGGAATTGCAGGAGTTTTGTGAGCAGCAACTGATGGAATGTTTAGAGCAGAGTATCAAGCAAGTGCTTGGCGCTCACATCAACGACTTGCGGCAACGTCCCAGATATGCTTCTCTAGCGCCACAGGTTAAACCGGGACTGCAACTCCTTTACTGTCAGGGTATGTCTCAAAAAGCGATCGCGCTCCAGTTAGGAATGACGAATCAAAGTCAGGTAAGCCGAGTATTAAATCAGAGCGAACTTCTAAATAAGGTTCGGCGTTTAACTGTGGGAAAACTGCTCGAGAGTATCTTGGACAAGGCAAGGAACTTGGGTTTGACCAGAAATTTGGACGAACCCGATTATCTGGAAAATCTGATGCAGGAGATTGATGCCTTTGTTGATGAAAAAGTATTCCATCAGGCAGCCGCAGAAATCAGAACGTCTAAGAACCGCTCGATGGAAAGCCTGTACGCTCGGCGTCTTTGCAACTACCTCAAGAACCATACTAGTGAAATTTGAAGGAGCCAAACCATGACCAATTCCCTGACGTATTCAACTGATTTCAGGCGTTTGCAGCCAGAAGTGATTTGGCTTAGACCAGAACATTTTGACCAAGCTTCACAACTGGGTAGCCAGGTAACTGGGGAAGTAAACCAATGGCAAACTTATTTGAATGTACTGGCGTTCCTTGGCTTTGTACAGTGGTTAAATGAGCAGGACGCTGATTTAATGATTAATCAAGAGTACTGCTCAATCTTGCAACCTAAATATGCCAATGTCATTGAAGCCGTCTGCAACCTCAAGGTTTGCGAGTTTAATGTTTGCCTGATTGCCACTGAGATGTTGCTTGATGAACAAGTCAATGTGCCAAGGGCAGCCATTGATTTACCAGAATTTATGGCTCATTTTTATGTGGTGATTGAGGTTCGAGAAGAACAAGAACAGGTCATTATTCGAGGAATTTTACGTTACGATCAACTGCTTAGATATCAGAAATCAGCCAATTTACAAGCTAGGCAGGATTGGAGTTACCAGCTCCCGCTATCTTTATTCAACGCTGAGCCAAATCACTTATTATTTTACTTGCGTTTCCTAAAGCCAAGCGCGATCGCATTGCCCGTAGCCACGGCTCATCCCCCAACGCTGACGCAGGCTGAGATAGAGACATTCTTATCTAACTTACAATCCCCAAACCAAAAGCTATGGCAGAGTTTGACCTGGGAACAAGGTGCAATTATCCTGACTTGTCCTGAGTTGCTGGATTTACTCTATCAGTGGCAAAGGCAGCCGAAAGAAACGGCTTCACTCTCGATTCGCATCAAAGAATTATTCACACGCCTGACTCAGACAGCGGTGAATACCGCACGCTGGTTACAAGGGGAAATGGATGAGCTGGCACAAAGCTTAGGAGTGTTTTTTCCTTCATCGTTGAGTCCGGCTGCATCGGGGTTTCGGTCAATTGATAAATTTGAGGCGGCGATCGCACAATTAAAACATCAAGGAATGGAAATTCCCCACCAAGTGGGTCGCACCTATCAAGACATCAACTTAGATGGAATTCTTTTACGCTTGTGTGTTCTCAGTTGGTCTGTTGCCTCTCAAATCCCTGCCCCAAAATGGTCATTGCTGCTCATCTTGGGAATGCAGTCCGGGGGTTTCTTGCCCGACAATCTCAAGCTACAGGTTAGCAATCTGACGGCTATCTTACAGGAAGCGGTATCCGAGTTGGACGATCAGTTTCTCTTTGCCCGTGTCGAGGGAGACTGGGGCGAACAGTTTGTGGTCACCATTGTACCCATCGATCGCCCACCTCTCAGGTTACATCCCTATACCTTCGAGCCAGAGCAAGTCCTATGACACCTCGGTTTGCTTTTCAATTGAAGGTTTTGCACCAAGCTGATGAGGAATTTTGTTCCTTTTTGCTGCTTTGGGACGGAGGGAGCAAGCATTTGTGCGCTAATCTGAAATATCCCAGGGAACTCCAAAAACGATACCAACGCTGGCAGCAGCGCTATTTCAGATTCTACGAATTTCACGCACCACAACCCCTAGGAAACAGTGGCAGGCTTAATCCCGGTTCTGGCGACCCCTGTAACGATTTGCGGGAGGCAGAACAGGACTTAGTCCAAGCTTTCCAGCGTTGGTTGGGAGAGGGGAAGGTTGGTAAGATTCAAGCGCGGATTCGAGAGGAGATTGCCCGTCTTGCCCAAACATCATCGAAGCAAGGGAAGGGGGCTGGAAGTCCACCGGGTGTGGATATTTTCCTGGCATGTGACTCAATGGAGTTGGAGCGTCTGCCGTGGGAAGCTTGGGAACTTGCACCTGAGGGAGCGCCGCTTGGCACGGTTCGCATCGCCCGTACCTCTAGTAATTTAGTTGACATTGGTTTGGAAAAAAGACCGTTGCGTCGCAAGCGTCCCCGGATTTTAGCGCTTATCGGAAATGACCCGGAACTGCCTTTACACGAAGATTGGAAAACGTTGCGCTCTTCTCTCAAATCAATTGCCGATGTCAATCGGGTGCAATGGCAAGCAGAAGACGACCGGGTGAAGATAAAAAACAAAATTGCCACCGAACTCGCCGACGAACAGGGTTGGGATGTCTTGTTTTTTGCAGGACATAGTGATGAAACATGTACGGGGGGAAGATTAGCGATCGCGCCTCATATCCACCTGTCGATTAGCGAACTTGAAGACCATCTGATTGAAGCCAGAGAAAAGGGCTTGCAACTCGCTGTTTTTAACTCCTGTAGCGGTCTTCCCATTGCCACCAAGTTGGTTGAGTTAGGAATGCAGGTGGTGGTTATGCGGGAGCCAATTCCGGATCAAGCTGCACAGATTTTTCTCCAGCAGTTTTGTCAGCAGCTTGCAGCCCGTCACAATGCTCATGATGCCTTGCAACAGGCCTGCTACCACCTTCAGTCTGTTGAGAAATTTGCCTGTCCATCGGCTTACCTGATTCCTTCGTTTTTTAGCCGGGGTGATGCCGTTCCTTTTCGGATTCCGTCTCCCTGGGAGCAGTTGCAACAGTGGCTCCCTACTCCACGAGATGCGATCGCGTTATCAACTGTTCTGCTTCTGAGTTCATTGT
>JAIUYC010000840.1 GCA_020216575.1 Coleofasciculus sp. S288
GTTTTCCAGCTTGGACGACAGCGATCGCATCAAAGTCCACAATAAACGGTGATTTCACCTGAAATGTTGCCTTTCCTGCCAGCAACTGTTTTAGTTGCCCTAATGTCATCCCCACCTTAGCAGGGCCAATCCCTCCTGCGGAGATGAGCTGATTGTTACCAGACGTTTCCCCTTTGGGAACAGCAGTCGTTGGACTTTCGCTGCTACTAGGGAATGGGTTCGCTGTTGGAGGCGTACTGTTGTTACTGGCGGGTGGCGTTGACTCAATTGAACTCTCAGGTGGCAATGAGTTCATCTCTTGCGGCGTGCCACTGAGAGTTGGAATGGACGGTTCCTGAGTTGAAGGAGATGTGGCTTCTCTACAACCTGCGATCGCTATTAAAAAACTAACAATGAGGGTGATTCTAAGTTTACTCATGATGATCTTGAATCCGTCTGAACAACCAGATTATCGTAGGGGTGGGTTTATCAGTATCCTCCCTACGTCGTCCAGATATCGGTAAACTCGCCCTGTCAGGTTATGGTCTTTAACCAGATTTGATACCAACTCCGCTACGATTACTTCCTTTGTGAACCAACCACTCCAGGCACAGAGTTCACTCTAGGAAAGAACACGAAAGGAATTAAAAGATAAAGGGGTTATGGATGCGGATTTGGTATCGTAGGATATCTCTCGGTATTAGGAGGATAATTTTTGCCAACTTATGGTTCTGGATGACGTTTTGCATTGCCACCACTCATCCCAATACTAATCTGAAAAGAAGGCAGAGGGCAGTGGTTCGACAGGCTCACCAATCGGGCAGAGGGCAGAAGGGATAAGAATTTTCACCCTTGGTGGTGAGCGACACCGCATGGAAGTCTAACTAAAGTTTGGTGGGCGCTTCTTACAGCTTTGGGCTAAAATCTGACTCGACCTTGTACGAGCAACTGAAACCCACCGATTAAAGCAACAAAAGCTAGGAAAAAAGTCCACAAGCTGGTTGGTCGGAGAACGACACCACCACTTAAGAAAACCAGGACGATGCCGAAAATCAATAAAATCCAGCCAAAGTTACCGACAGCTTCTCTGAAAAAGATTATGGAAATTACGCCTCCCATAATGGCTAAAACGGAAGTAGCAGCGGGAACATCTCGCCAGAAGTAGGGAGAGTATTGGGTTGTAAAGATGATGTTTTGACCCAAAAAGTAAATTCCTGCAATCAGTAAACCCAGTCCGATCAGTTTACTCAAAAATCTGCCCATAGTTAGGTTTCTCTCCCTGACTGAAACGATTGGATGGAGGTGAATACTTGACAGTCTCCAGCCCAATCTAACTCAGCTTTCATCCAATGTCTCTGCTTCAGTTTGGGAGGGGGCGGGAAGGGCTAATGCGAGCTGGTAGAGTTCACGGCGGGAGAGTTTGGTCTGTTGAGCTAACTGGCGGCTAGCTTGCGATCGCGATATTCCCTGCGCCATGATTTTCGTTAATTCGGCTTTCAGTTCCTCTTCCGATAGCACGGGTATTTCGGGTAGCTTACCCGCTATAACGAGGGTAAATTCTCCCTTGGGTTCGCGTTCGGTGTAGTGAGCGATCGCATCTTCAATTGTTCCCCGCCAAAACTCCTCGTGTAGCTTAGTTAACTCCCGTGCTACCACAATCCTGCGGTCTTTTCCGAAGCAGTTGCCTAAATCTTGCAACGTTTGCTGTATCCGATGGGGAGACTCGTATAAAATGATCGTTCTAGATTCTGCTGCCACAAATTCTAATCGCTTTTGTCGGTTTTGACCGCTTGCAGGTAAAAAGCCTTCAAACACAAAACGGTCTGTCGGAAGTCCAGCCGCACTTAGGGCGGTAATTCCTGCGGTTGCCCCCGGTATCGGGATTACTGTTATCCCTGCCTCAGTACAGGCTTTCACCAACTCGTAACCCGGGTCAGAAATTCCTGGCATTCCGGCATCGGTAACGAGCGCGATCGCTTTTCCTTCATTTAACAAACCAAGCAACTCAGGTAGACGCTCATTGCGATTGTGTTCGTGGTAACTCAGTTGAGGTGTTTTAATTTGGAAATGCTGCAACAGCTTCCCCGTGTGGCGCGTGTCTTCTGCGGCAATCAAATCCACCGATTGCAGAGTCTTGACTGCCCGGAAGGTCATATCCTCTAGGTTACCAATTGGCGTTCCTACTATATAAAGTATTCCAGTTTTCACTTTGCTTAAGACCACGCGATTGCTTCTCACCTCCTCTATATTTTCGCTCAAGGTGCTTGGTGAATAAGCTATTTTCATTTAAGTTGCATCACCACGTCTCTCCGTCTCTGCGTCCCCGCGTCAGTCTCAACCAACTACTTATGATCACACCCGTTATCTGTACCCTTAATTAAATAGATCGATGAAAGCCAATTTCATTGAGCTACTGCGCTGGCGAGCGATTCACCAAGCTAACCAGCGAGCTTATACATTCTTAGTCGAGGGTGAAACCGAATTAGTCCATCTAACTTACAGTGAGTTAGATAGACAAGCGCGAGCAATCGCCGCTCAACTCCAACGTCTTGATGCCATCGGCGAACGTGCTTTGTTGCTCTACCCAGCCGGATTAGAATTCATTGCTGCATTCTTCGGCTGTCTCTATGCTGGAGTAGTCGCCGTGCCTGCTTATCCCCCCCGCAACCGACGCCACATCGCTCGGATCGAAGCGATTCTGGCTGATGCTGAGGCGAGGGTAGCCCTGACGGTTTCGCCGCTTGCTCCAAAGGTGAAAGCTTGGCTATCTCAGACTACTGCTCAACAATTACATTTACTGGTTAGCGATCGCCTTTTTTCAGATATTGCCGATGAGTGGTACAAACCCCAAGTAACTGACGATACCTTGGCGTTTCTCCAATACACATCAGGTTCTACGGGAACACCGAAGGGAGTGATGGTCAGTCATGGCAATTTACTGCACAACGAACACCTTATAGAAAGGGCATTCCAACATACCGAGCAAACCATCGTTGTTGGTTGGTTACCCCCTTACCACGACATGGGGCTAGTGGGCAATCTCCTACAGCCCATGTATCTAGGTATACCGTGCATCCTCATGTCAGCGATCGCGTTTCTCCAGAAGCCTGTCCGTTGGCTTCAGGCGATTACCCGATTCCGAGCCACGACTAGTGGTGGACCCAACTTTGCTTATGAACTCTGCATCCAAAAAATTCCACCAGAACAGCGGCCAACTCTTGAGCTCAGTAGCTGGCAGGTTGCCTTTAATGGCTCTGAACCTGTTCGCTCTGAAACCTTGGAGCGGTTTGCCACTACGTTTGCCCCGTGTGGGTTTCGTCCCCAAGCGTTCCTCCCTTGCTACGGCCTAGCAGAGGCAAC
>JAIUYC010000841.1 GCA_020216575.1 Coleofasciculus sp. S288
ATCAAATAGAAAAAAGAATGCAACAAATTGAAGATCCCCCTAAATCCCCCTTAAAAAGGGGGACTTAAAGCCAAGTTTTGTTCCCCCCTTTTTAAGGGGGGCTAGGGGGGATCAAGTATCTGTAGCAAACATTAAGGTAATTGATATAAGCCTTTAGCATAGAGCCATGAGATTTTAGAAGAAAAAGACTGTTCGGAGGGTTCCTGTGAAAATCGTGCCGTTACTATCTTGATTGCCAGGATTAGTAATCACTTGTACCAAAGGCGTGAGCGTGATATTGTCAGTAACTGGAAAGTTGTAAAATGCTTCAAAATTCGTCTGAGTCGCGCTACCGACTGCACCTTCAATGAACGGCTGACCTGCGGCAATACCCGCTAAAGCTCCGGGCTTCAAAAGGTCTCGGACGGCAATACCTGCCATCCAGTAGTTGGGTTCAACGTCACCAAAAGCAGTATCATTGTAGCTGCCCAAACCGTAACGACCAAAGACAGCAAACTGGGGTGAAAGTGCCAGTTCGAGATTGGCTCCAAAAACATCAAAACGGCGATCAAATATCTGACCGCCACTGTACTGAAGGCGCAAGGCAAACGCTCTGCTGGGGGAATATTCCACTTCAGCCATGCTCTGGTAGGTGTCGCCGAATAAGCCTAAATTGCCCCCTCCAGCAGGGTATAGCAATCGGGTGAACGGTGCTGCAGCTCTGACAAATCCCTGAGAGCCAGGATTAGCGGCTTCTGCTGCTGCATACACAGCTCGTACTTTGAACCCTCCTCCTCCTGGGTTCCAATCAATTGCTACACCTGCGCTTGGACCATTGACCGGGAAGAGAATGTAGTTGTTCGTAAAGGCTAGGGTGGTGAAGTCGCGGAAACCAAGGTTAGCATAGCTGTTGCGATCGACATAGTCTGTGGCGCGGATATCCGGGCCAAGGGATACTGTCAAGTCTTGAAACGGTCTGAAGGTATAGTACACGCGACCCAGCCCAAAATCATCGCTTCTAGGCGGTTTCACAGAGAAGTCCAAGACACTGCCAAAGTTGGGTTCCAAGACTCCCGCCGCATGATCTCTAGCACCGTTGCTACCTGTCTCGATCAGGATTGTCAGCCTGTCTGTTCCAGAGAAGCTAGTGTTTAAAAACAGAGCAGCCCGATAAAGAACAGTAGGATTTGGGTTTTCAGTGGCAATGACAGTCCCCGTAAGGCTGATAATCTCATCGCCCTCAAAGCCACCGCCATTCACAGCCATGATGACTTGACCTGTCAGCTTGGTTGTCGTGGAGAACTGGTTCGCTTCCAGTTCGGCGGTACGGACTTCCAATCCGTCTACACGACCCCGCAATGTGGCTAACTCAGTAGCGAATTCTTCTTGAAGTCGTTGCAATGTAGCCAAATCTTCACGGGAAACTCGCTCGGCTGTACCCGTTGCAATCAATTCATTGATTCGCTCAAGCGCTGCATTCAGCGCTGCTGCAAATTCATAACGAGTCATAGCGCGGTTGCCCCGGAACGTCGCATCTGGGTAGCCTGCAATGACTCCATAGCGCTCGATTAAAGACCGGAGTGCCTCAAACGCCCAGTCTGTCGGTTGCACATCTGTTAGCTGGCTCACCGAGGTAACTTGTCCTTCCAAGGTGAGTGTTGGCTCTTGGGGAATGTCTTCTAGAGTTGTTTGAGCGATTGCGCTCCGCGCACCGCCAGAGGCGATTGCCCCGAAGGGGCAGCGCAAAGCGATCGCACTGGGAGTTAGTGTATCAAAATGAAGTTCATCGGTTCCCACTTTGGAGCAAGATGCGATCGGCTTCGCCACCTCGCAAAACGCGATCGTGTTTGAGACGCTACAAAGTGGTGCTTCCTCTGCTCTCGAAGGTTCGCTCTGCTCAACCTTTTCAAGAGTATCTCCTGCATTCCATAAAGTAGGTAATATCTCTTTAGGCAACTCGGTATCACTAGTTAGAACCCTTGAAGGAGCCGCAGGTTCAGATAGTTCTGCTGCGGCTAGAGTTGGACTATCCAGAACAACTAGACCCAGGAGGCTTAAACTACTAAGAAGATACAAATTGGGAAAACGATGCCACAAATTCATTTAAAACCCTCCGTGTTTAAAATTACGGGTGAGTTATGCGGCAAAAACTAGTTCAATCGTGAGAAATAAATTGGTGACTAAAGTTCACTTACGCAGAATTACAAGAGACAACTTCCGAGAATGCCTTGAGCTACAGGTAGATGATTCGCAGAAAGGTCTAGTTGCTACAACAGCGCAATCCTTAGCAGAGGCATATGTTGATTCCAATCTTGTTCCTTTAGCCGTTTATGATGCTGCGGCGTGTGGCTACGACCAACCAAATGTTCCTATGGTTGGATTTACGATGTATGAAATTGTTGCAGGTGTGGGATTCATCGTGCGGCTTATGATTGATTGTAAATATCAGCGCAAGGGATACGGGCGAGCAACAATGGTAGAAGTGATTCGCCGCATCAAACTATGTCCTGATGTAGAGATAATTGCAACCAGCTATCGCAAGAAAAATGAAATAGCCGCAAAGTTGTACCAAAGTTTGGGGTTTGCATTATGGGATATTGAATGGGCAAAATCTCACCCTACTGAAATCTATGTGAAACTTCGGGAATGAAGTTATCTATCGTCGGTGAGCTTTACTATTAGGCGTGTCTGCTGTCAAGCTTGTTGAGCCAATCTTTGCTTGTGCAAGTTGCTAATAAATTGTTGAATTGCTTCACGAGCTGCTGCTAGAGACTGTTGGCGTACTTCAGCCCCTCCTGACAAATTCTCAGCATGGATAAATGTCATATCTGTGATGCCGATGAGTTCAAAAACTGCTCGTAAATACGGTTCTTGAAAATCAAGTGAACCAGACGAGTAACTACCACCTCGTGTTGTAATCACCAGTATTTTCTTGTCTTTCAGTAAGCCTTCGTAGCCATTTTGACTCACTATAAACGTCCGTCTCACTCGCACGATCTGGTCGATGTATGCTTTGAAGTTAGCGGGTATGCTGTAGTTGTACATGGGAATGCCAAAAATATAGAGTTCCGCAGCTAGGAGTTCATCAATCAACTCATCAGAAATAGTCAATGCTGTTGCCAATTCTAGAGTAATTTGGTCGGGGGGACTAAACGATGCTGCAATCCAAGATTCATCAATGGGTGGAACTGGATAGCGTCCTACATCACGGTAAGTCACTGTATCAATCGGATGAATTTGTTTCCATGCGCTGATGAATTCTCTGGTTAAGGTGCGAGAAAGAGAGCGAGAGTGCTTCGCACTCGCTTCGCTAACGCCTCTTGGACTCGAATCTAAATGCAGAATATGTGTCATTG
>JAIUYC010000842.1 GCA_020216575.1 Coleofasciculus sp. S288
ACTCGTAACCCGGGAGTCTTGGGCGATGAGATCGTGAAAATTCCCTTCTGGTTTATTCCACGCTTCGTGAGCGCAAGACTGGGCGATACTGTAAGCTTCTTCTCGGCTCATCCCTTTTTCCACCAAAGTCAGTAGCACCCGTTGGCTGAAGACAACGCCGCCATAAACATTCATATTCCGCTCCATATTCTCTGGGTAAACCAGCAGGTTTTTCACCAAATCGGTAATTTCCACGAGCATGAAGTGTGTCAGGATGCAGGCATCGGGTAGGATAACCCGTTCTACAGAACTGTGGGAAATATCCCGTTCGTGCCAAAGGGCAACATTTTCCAGTGCGGCAACCGCATGACTTCGCAGAATTCGAGCCATCCCCGTCAGCCGCTCGGAGCGAATTGGATTGCGCTTGTGAGGCATGGCGGAGGAGCCTTTTTGCCCTTTAGAGAAGAATTCTTCAACTTCTAGGACATCGGTGCGTTGCAGGTTGCGAATTTCAACCGCAAAGCGCTCAATTGAAGCTCCCAAAAGGGCTAGGTGTTGCACGAAGTCGGCATGGCGATCGCGAGAGATCACCTGAGTTGAGGCAGTATCGGGTTGGAGTCCCAGTTTCTGACACGCGATCGCTTCCACACGCGGATCAATATTGGCATAGGTTCCCACCGCACCGGAAATCTTGCCCACAGCAATTTCTGGACGCAGGTGACAGATGCGATCGCGGTGTCTGCACACTTCTGCCAACCAACCCGCCAGCTTGAAACCAAAGGTGATTGGTTCGGCGTGAACTCCATGAGAACGACCAATCATCACTGTATGGCGATGCTTCTGTGCTTGGTAGCGGATGGCTTGACTTAACCGCTCCAAGTGTTCCAGGATAATGTCCAGGCTGGCAATCAGTTGCAGGGCTAGAGCCGTATCCAAGACATCGGAACTCGTCAACCCCAAGTGAATGTACCGCCCTGCATCGCCCACATACTCATTGACGTTCGTGAGAAAGGCGATCATGTCATGGCGGACTTCTGCCTCAATTTCGAGTATCCGCTGCGGGTCAAAATTCGCCTTAGCTTTAATCTCCTCAACCGCTGCTTCTGGAATTGCACCCAGTTCCGCCTGTGCTTCACAAGCGGCTATCTCAACCTGAAGCCAGGTTTTATATTTGTAGGTTTCTGTCCACAATTCGCCCATTTCGGGTAGGGTGTAGCGCTCGATCAATGCCTGTGTCGCTGAATACAACGGTTTTATTGTACAACTCAGCGTTAGAGGTGCTTCACCGATACACCAGAGATTAAGCTAACGCGCCGCTTGGTAATCGGTAATTGGTGATTCCTTACCCAGCAACCGTTTATCGAGGAGAGTGTCAAAAAAGGGATACCACCACTTGCATTGATTTGGCTGCTGAACTATAATTAGTCTTTCGCTGCACGGGCAGTAGGTCACTATTGCACAAAGGGTGCAATTCCTACAGCAGCTAAAGTTCAACACAAGTCTAGGTAGGGGTACGGAATACGGGGTGTATACCTCCGAGAGCTGCTGTAGTATTTAGAGTTCAAAAATAAAAAACCCCAGCTTCGTGCTGGGGAGAAAATCAGGGTGCATCTACCAGTTCTTTCTTCATCGAACACTCTCTCGCATCAGGAACAATTGCCACACAACTTGTGAAATGTTTGGGGAATTCTCAGTTACGAATGCACTCGCCTACAACCAATAAAAAACCCCAGCTTCGTGCTGGGGAGGAAATCAGGGTGCATCTACCACTTCTTTCTTCATCGAACGCTCTCTCGCATCAGGAACAATTGCCACACAACTTGTGAAATGTTTGGGGAATCCTCAGCCACAGATACTAGGAACAGAAACGAGAATAGGTCTTAAGGATTCGATTGGTTTTGGACGAAACTTTGTACGATCGCCTCAGCTTCAGGCGGAATTTCCGTAACTATGCGAATGGGAAAGCGTTCGGTAGATGCATACTGAGCATACTCTGAAGTGAGAAAAATTGCGTAGTTCGCCGCCTCATCCGTCAGTTGGGCTGCCATAGCGAGAGCGATCGCTTTCATATAATTGCGCACGTCAACCGCTTCCTCACCGACAATTTCACCGCCCGAGTAAAGGGTATCCGGTTGACCTACCTGATCTATAGTCGTACTAGGGTCTTTGACGCTCAAATGCGTCCCACCCACAAAACCAACCAGCCATTTTGGAGTCGGCATTTGATCAAAGCCAATCACCTGTTCGCTTAAAACTGGAGTTGTTTTATCGGCAGAACCTGCTGCAATTAGGGTAGGAACGGCGACTTTGGTCAAACCCGTTGCGCCGAATAGGAGAGAGGTGGTGGGAGAAAGTGCGATCGCGGTTTTTATCCTGGGATCGCGCAGTTGGTAACGGTCTTCCGGAAGCCCCATAGCAAAACATTGGGCATTTTCCCCAAGGCTAAACGTTAGCACGTTCCCGGGACAACGCTGTTTCAACTCCGTGAGTTGCAACTCTGCTCCGGCTAACGATAAAGCCGTAGATCCTCCCAGCGAATACCCAATGATCATAACGCCCTCTGGGTTTAGTTTCCCCCCAAGCGATCCCGATGATTGGTTGAGCCTTTCGAGTTCGTTAAGGACAAAACTGACATCCTTTGGACGATTTAAAAACTCCTCGGCTTCTAGAAGTGACGCTTTGAATTTCAATGCATTCCTCACATGAGTCTCGTTGCTGCCTGGATGTTCCAAAGCAGCAACGACATAGCCATGAGACGCTAAATGCTCGGCCAAGTAACGCATATCGGTGCGCACCGAACCCAACCCGTGAGAGAAGACAATCAGGGGTTTGTCAGGAGACGCCACTGTTGACCAGTAAACATCCACCGGAATTTCCCGGCGTCGCACCCTGTCATTGAGGGTTAAATTCAGCACCTGCACCTGAGCGCTTCCCGGTTGGGTGGGATTAAACGGTAAATCCATTTGGGGGCGTCGGGGGGCTAACTGAGGAGCGATCGCCGCCATAAACGCCTGAGATTGCCAAAACGCTGTGTTAAAATTTCCTAAAACCCGAAACGCTCGATCTAAATTGAGATAAAGACGTTGAGTGGGATAAGCTTCAATAAAACTGAGCAGAGACAACCCCTCCGGGTCTTTAGCTCCCAAAACGAATGCAGTTCGCATCGCTTGCACCCCGACTCTATCTTGTCGAGGGGTGGCACTTGCTAGAGCAGAGGAAAAATTATTGCCAAATTCAGTATCGATAAATTTACGAGCATCCGCTGCATTAATGTTGAATTTTTTCTTCAGAACACTTTGCAGTTGATTTCGTTGCTGAGGTGTCAGGATGCGTGCCGTATTTTCAACGCTT
>JAIUYC010000843.1 GCA_020216575.1 Coleofasciculus sp. S288
AGCCAAGATGTCGATAGCCTCAAAAGAAGCTAAAGAAACTCAATATTGGTTAAGGCTACTGCAAGCATCCCAACTAGTAAATGTTGATGTAAGCCAACACCTAAATCATGTTGGTGAACTGATTCGTATTCTAACTTCTATCGTCAAAACAACTAGCGAGAATCTATAATTCCCAACTCAAAAATCAAAACTCAAACCTTAAATCTCCCAACTCAAAAATCAAAACTCAAAACTCAAAAATCAAAACTCAAAAATCAAAACTCAAAACTCAAAACTCAAAACTCAAAACTTGTATGGCGGATCGAGAATTTGAAGCATTATTAGATTATCTCAAGCACAGCCGTGGCTGCGACTTGACAGGCTACAAGCATTCTACTTTAATGCGCCGATTCGCTCACCGGATGCAGGAGATAAAGATTGACAGCTATCGGAACTACTTGCACTATTTGCAGAGCCATCCTGAGGAGTGTATTACTCTTTTAGATACCGTTTTGATCAACGTTACAGCCTTTTTTCGCGATCGCGACGCTTGGGATTATTTAGCGAAGGAAATCATCCCCCAAATCATCGCAAGCAAGGAGCTACAGGAACCGATTCGAGTTTGGAGTGCAGCCTGTGCCTCCGGGCAGGAAGTCTATAGCCTGATTATCCTATTTGCAGAAGCTCTCGGCATTGAATCTTGTTTGCAGCGAGTTAAATTTTATGCCACCGATGTAGATGACGCTGCCCTTGGGCAAGCGCGACAAGCCCTTTATCAACCGAGAGAAGTTACAGAAATTCCTCCCGATTGGCTGGAGAAATACTTTGAGCAAACCGAGCAAGGCTATATCTTTCATCCACGACTTCGCCGCACCATCGTCTTCGGTTGTCACAACTTGGTTTCTGATGCTCCCATCTCTAAAATCGATTTGCTGACATGCCGCAATGCTCTAATCTACTTCAATGCAGACACTCAAAAAACCATTTTGGCTCGCTTGCATTTTGCCCTCAAGAACAACGGCTTTCTCTTCCTCGGCAAAGCAGAAACCTTGATCAGTCAAAGACCAATTTTCACTCCAGTTAACCTAAAGGATCGGATTTATGCAAAAGGGCTGAAACTGGGGGTGGACGAACACTTGCAAATCACTCCGCGAACACACAAAAAGCAAGCCTTCGATTTTCTAGCCAGCCATGTCCGTATCTGGGAAACAGCGTTCGAGACGAGTCCCTTTGCCCAGCTAGCAGTAGACTCCAACAGTTGCCTAATTATGGCGAACGAACAGGCAAACGCTCTATTTGGCTTAACCCTCAACGATGTGGGGCGTCCCTTGCGAACTCTCAAACCTGGGCAGATTCTTAGTTTATGCAAGTCTATCCAACAGGTCAATGGGGATCATTGTCCAGTCACTCTGAAAAATGTAGAGTGGAGAATGCCAAATTGCACCACCTATTTCGATATATTTATCACCCCTGTTTTCAGTTCGGACGCTCATCTAATTAGCATGAATTTGACGTTTACAGATATCACTGAAAATAAGCACCTTGAGAAGAAACTTGAACACACTAATTTAGAGTTAGCAAGAGTCTCTAACACACTCGAAGAGACACAAGCCACCTTAGACACCACACACGCTGAACTAGAATCCACTCAACAGGAGCTAGAAACCGTATACGAGGAGATGCAATTTATTGATACAAATGCCTCTCAATTGAAAAAGCGATTTGATAAAAACTGAAAGAAAAAGAGTTCATCCCATTGTATAGCAAAAGGCAGAAGGTAGAGGGCAGAGGGCTTTTATGTTTATTACTAGTATGTGGTTGTTTCAGGCGTTAAATCTGTCCTAACCTTTATGGCGACAGCTATACCTTCTGCTCATCGGACCTCTGCCTTTTGCTATACACTTCTTTAGAAACAGTTACTTAACTATCTTTTAAGCGCCTTTCTCACTAACTCTGGAATTTGGGA
The DNA here is from genome assembly GCA_020216575.1 of Coleofasciculus sp. S288. Lineage (GTDB taxonomy): Bacteria > Cyanobacteriota > Cyanobacteriia > Cyanobacteriales > Coleofasciculaceae > JAIUYC01. Next base: position 1,946 of record JAIUYC010000843.1, read on the forward strand.
AGGGCGTTGTGCCACGGGTACGTTCGCTCGCTTAAAGGCTTCAATTTTGTGCTGAGCTGTTGTCGTTTGAGTAACAGGTCCAGATAGCTGAGCGGCAAGGATGGCACTGGCATTACCAATCTGTTTGTCTACGGGCGTGTAGCATCCTGCAACATACACCACCACGGGTTTATCAATGGTTTCACCAATATACTCAGCCGTTTCTTCTTCAGTTCCACCACCCGTTTGATCGACTAAGACAATAGCTTTTGTCGCTTCATCAGTTGCTAAAAACTGCAACCACTGCCGAAATGAAGAACCGACAATTCCATCTGTACCAAGATTAACTCCAATTGACTGCCCTAATTCTGCCTGGGTTAAGGAGAGAGCGACTTCGTAGGTGAGGTTACCAGCACGGCTAATCAGTCCAACTGAACCAGGGGTATAAAATTCACTCTCCTGAGTACCCAACAAGATTTTTCCCGGCACAATAATGCCAGAACTACCCGAACCAACAATGAGAGTGTTGGTAGCCTGGGCTTTTCTTAAAAGGTGAACCATATCGAGGGGAGGAATGCCACCCGTGATCAGAATTACGTGCGGGATACCTGCTTCTATCGCTTCTAATGCAGCGTCCAGTACCCAGTAAGACTCTACAAAAATAACCGTCGCCTCAACGGGTCCAGTTTCCGATAACGCCTGCTCCACCAAGTCATACACGGGAATGCCATGCAATTTCTGCCCTCCCTGACCAGTACTGACCCCAGCGACTACATTTGTACCATAGGCTTTCATTCGGGCTGCATGGTAGGAACCTAGAGGTTGTGTTATTCCCTGGACGAGGACTTTGCTGTCTGGCGTCAATTTCATGGTGCTGGATGTGCAAGTGCTGTAGATGCTTTGTTTTTCCTGATAGCTCGGAAATACGGGTTTAAGCGTTCAGATAATTGGGAAAGTTGTTAATTAGTAATTTTTAGCAGTTTGCTAGAATTTCGTATTTTAGCTCAATTGCACAAGCCCCACGCCTTCTTTTCTTACTAACAACGAACTCCTCACTCTCAAATGCCTGTAAGTTGACTACACAGCAGCTCCGTCGGCATAACCCGATCAGTTTAGATAGGCTTGCCGACGCTACTCCCTCCTTATGGAGTAAGTAAAATTCCTGCTCTGTGGACTTTAACACGTACCGATCGCATAACCTGATGGGGTTGCTCCCCCTGTCCACTCCTGTAGCGTTAGTACTCGGCTAGCCAATCGGTTTAATATCTTACCGGGTGAGGGATATGGCTTGCGCAACGGCTTCATCCAAGTTATCCATCCAGTACACGGATATTCCTGCCAAACGCTCTTTGACTGAGTCAATTTTTCCGCCAACAATGCGAATAACAAAGTGGGGA
>JAIUYC010000844.1 GCA_020216575.1 Coleofasciculus sp. S288
CGTCCCTGGAAGCGCCGTACTGTTTCAATATTGTGGTTATAACAGGCTGGACGAGCCGCAACCACTCTTGCAATCCTCTGGCGCTGCAAATCGGCTGGGGACTGGTTGCCTTCACCTTTACCACCCCAGAAATCAGCCGTCAGCACCTCAATTTCTGTTTCCGGATTTAGCGTGCGAATAGCGTCCATCGTCGCGACAAACCAACCTGCCCCCTGGTCAAGCAAATCGTCTCGCGCTACCGAAGTCAGCACCACGTAGCGCAATCCCAACAACTGCACGGACTCAGCGACTTTGTGCGGTTCATCGGGGTCAAGAGGCATTGGCGCATGACCCTTATCCACTTGACAGAAAGCACAAGAACGGGTACAAGTTGGACCCATCAACAAAAATGTTGCCGTCTTCTGGGCGTAGCACTCGCCCCGATTCGGACAGCGCCCTTCTTCGCAAATGGTATGGATTTGCCGTTGTTTGATGATGCGCTGCACGGTTGAGAGTTCGCTAGCTTTGCCAAGCGGACGTCGCAACCAGCCCGGCAAGGTGGCAAGTTCTGAGTGCCAGGGGTTTTGAGCAGGCGGAGTAGCAACAGACTGGTCAATTTTGCTAGGCAAATCCATAAGTCTTTTGGTAGGCGACTAACCAACGCGATAATTTCTACGATACAAATGCTAAACCATTTAACTCTCGCTCTCTGTTGATGAGTTTTTTGCCCTTACCAGTCTGACAGATTAATCTAGAGTCAGAAAGACTGTATGCTTTTGACCTTAGGCTCAAAATGGCAAAGAGTTGAGACGTTCTATCAGCAGTTGTATAGCGGCTAACAGACAGAAGTAATTCTGTATTATATTAGCAGCGTCAGTTTATCTAGGTTGTGGATGGAGTGACTTACCAATCAAATCTAGGCGCACTGTCGTTAAATCATGCATTATGAATAATGAACTAGCCGCATGCACATCAGCTAATTTTTGAATCAGGGTTGAGTTGTGTATCTCAAGCTAGCAACAGTCACTTCAAACCAGTGTAATTTTTCCTTAAATCACCTCTCCAAAGGAGTCAGCCGTGGCAACCCATAAAATTCTAGTTATTGATGACAGTAAAGTCATCAGGATGCGAGTAAGAGAAATGCTACCTGCGGGTAACTTTGAAGTTCTAGAAGCTAAAGATGGTATTGAAGGACTGAATTTAATTCGACAGGAACGCCCCAACCTAATTATGTTAGATTTCCTCCTCCCTAAAATGAGTGGTTGGGAAGTGTTTCAACAGATACAAACTAGTAGTGACTTGCAGACAATTCCTTTAGTATTGATGTCAGGACGAAAGGAAGAGGTAACGGAGAAAATCACTGAACCATTTGAGTATTTTGCCTTTGTTGAAAAGCCATTTGAGAAGAAGCAGCTCGTTGATGCCATCAAGGAAGCGATGCGCAAGGCAGTTAACCGTCCTCCAGCTGCGCCTGCTGCTGCCGCACCTACTGCTTCTGCCGAAGCACCTGCTACCGCCACTGCTGCTTCAGCAGCGGAGATGGAAGTACTAAATGCAAAAATTGCCAAAATGCAGGCTGAAATTGATGCCTTGAAGAAGCAGTTAACTCAAGTTGTGACAATTATCAAACAAAAATTAAAGTAGGGTTGGGAAGGAGTTAGGAGTTATGAGTAGAGAGGTTAAAGTTCGTGTCTATACAGGAGTTATGAGTGGAAAGTTAAAGGAAGGCGATTGAACTCATCCCTTTAAACTCGTAACCTTTCCTACTGAATTCATAACTCATAACTCTTCTTCTTAATCCAGCTCACGGCGTCCTTCTAAGGCGCGTGCTAGCGTCACTTCATCGGCATACTCCAAATCTCCACCCATGGGTAACCCAAAGGCAATCCGAGTTACCTTTGTAAACGGTTTTAGTAGTTGACCGACATAGAGCGTGGTTGTCTCACCTTCTACACTAGGGCTGATTGCCATAATCACTTCTTTTATATCTCTCCGACTAACTCGGCTTACAAGCTGATGGATGTGCAGTTGATCCGGACCAATTCCATCCATTGGAGAGATGACTCCTCCGAGGACATGATATTTACCTTGATACTCGCGGGTTTTTTCTAGGGCAATCACGTCACGGGAGTCAGCGACTACACACAGAGTGCTTTTGTCCCGGTTGGAGTTGCGGCAAATTTCGCAGACGGGTTCAGCCGAGAGGTGAAAGCAGACTTGACATAAGCCGACTTGCTTTTTCGCCTCAACGAGGGCTTGAGCTAGGGCTTTGACTTCCTCCTCTGGACGTTTGAGGATATGCAGCGCCAGCCGTTGAGCTGTTTTGGGACCAACTCCGGGTAAGCGTTGCAGTTGTTCGATTAGACGAGCTAAGGGGCGTGTGTAAACCGTTGGATTTCCTCCTAGTCTGTATTACGTCTATCCACTATGATGACATTCCATCAGCTAGTGCGAGGCTAGCACCTCCCCTACCACCTACTACCTACAACCTTCCTCTGTCTCTGGAACCGGGAAAACCTCTCCGGTAAGGTAAGCATCAAAGTGCTGTTTGAAGTACGTCCATGACGTTACATCTTCTTGATCCGACGGAGATTGCGGTGCATTTTTATATAAAGGCACGCGAGTGTTAATTTCGTCTTGAAGTAATTGGGGAAGTTCCGTAAAGCTTTCAACTTTACTCCCCCAGGCGCTATAGATGAGGTGACCGGCTTTATTTCCCATTTTCATCCAAGGGAGCCAAGGACCAATTCTATCCCAAGAAATGATTAACTTAGATACTGATGTCAGGTCGGGATTGAAAAGTTCTTCAGTAGGAACTGTAAATTTAAAAAGCTCAGCGGCTTGATAGTTGGAATTAGGGCTGTAGTCAATAAATTTTTCATCGGACAGAGGGTTTGGATAACTCGGAAATAAGTTGAAGACTAACGTCGTGATGTCACCCTTCATTTCAGCTGGATAACGTCCTTTCAAATGGCCTTGTACCAAGTTATTAGCAACGTGAACCACTGGCAGTCTCTCTCCCGTCCAGGGATTTTCCCATGTCCGCATAATTTCACTTGTGTCTGGATCGAGATAATAGGTTAGTTCTCTTGAGGTGAATTCCCAGCTTCCATCTTCGTTGGGAATACATCTGCCCGCACTCATGCCTAAAATTTTAAAGAGCCGCTTTCTCTGCTCATTCGGAACGAAGGAATAAATTGTACCTGTCCAAGTTAGAAATGTTTGTCTGGCATCGGTCGCGCAACGAACTTTTACAAACCCCTTGACATCAATCTCTTGGACTGAATAAACCATCTTGATACTCCCCGTCCCTTTTAAAGTCTTAATAGAAAACGCCCTC
>JAIUYC010000845.1 GCA_020216575.1 Coleofasciculus sp. S288
TGGTCTTGACTCCCACTGGCAAGGGTGTGACCATTGGGATTAAAGGCAACAGACCAGACCCAATTCGTATGTCCTCGCAACGTGTTAAGACATTGACCCGTGCTGACATCCCACAGCTTCACGGTTTGGTCTTGACTCCCACTGGCAAGAGTGTGACCATTGGGATTAAAGGCAACAGACCAGACCCAATCCGTATGTCCTCGGAACGTGTTAAGACATTGACCCGTGCTGACATCCCACAGTTTCACAGTCTGGTCAGTACTGCTACTCGCGAGAGTTTGACTATTTGGACTGAAAGCAACAGACCAAACCCAATTCGTATGTCCTCGCAACGTGTTAAGACATTGACCCGTGCTAACATCCCACAGCTTCACAGTTCCATCTTGGCTGCTACTCGCTAGCGTAACCCCATCGAGGCTGAAGGCAACAGACCGGACTGTGTCGGTGTGTTCGTGCAACGTTTGATGGCATTGATGAGTACTTACATCCCACAATCGAACGGTTTGGTCAGCACTGCCACTCGCTAAAGTCTGACTGTCAGGACTAAAAGCAATAGACCAAACCCAACCCGTATGTCCCTGATAGGTAAACAGATGTTTGCTATCTACAACTTGCCAAAGATAAATACCACCCTCAAAATTACTCGTAGCTAGCAGTTTTCCATCCGGGCTAAATGCAACTGATACAAAATTACCGAGGATTGTAGAAAAAACAGACTTCGCTAGATTAGCCTCAGTGAAATTGACCCGATGTAAATTCATCTCCCGCAGGTCAGCTTGCCAGACGGTGAGGTGAGAAAAATCATAATCTGTTAAATTAATCTTAAGTTGTCGAAATAAGTTAATAATATTTCCGGCTCCATAGCCCGGCAAATTTGCAAAATTTTCACGGATTTTCACTAGAATCCGATTGAGCTTTTCTTCAATTTTATGAGGGTTTCTATAGAGGGTTAATAGTCGTTCAGTAATCTGCTTTAAAATAATATCATTTGGATTTTCTCTGATATAGTTTTTTGCTTGGGATTTGACGATAGCACAACTCATTAAAAACCGAACTTTTTCGGTAATTATTTCTTTAAAAATCTGTTCAACAAAATTTTTAGTAATGTAATCCCTGACGACAGGTTGTTGGGTAAAACCAGCTGATTTTTTTTCGATTAAAAAGCGTCGTCTTAACGAATCCAGAGCTTCAATTACACTTGATTTAGAGCCAAAAATGACAATATTCTGCAATAAATCCCATGAAGAAACCCATTCTCGCTCAATTGCCAACCAGTACATGACCTGTTTTTCTATATCTGACAAGCGTTTAAATTGTCGATCTAAAAGATCGTAAACGTCACCAAAAACTAAATCACCTCTGGGTAGTAATTCTAAAAATCTAGAGATATTGCTATCAAATAAATCTTGAACCGCTGTGGCAACTATCTTAAGTGCTAGAGGATTCCCCCCATAGTGCGCAATTAACACCTGCCATTCATCTGTTGAGGCGGTAAAGTGACCTTTTTCTCTAAAAATTTTTTGCCCTTCTGCTAGCGGCAACCCTTTCAGTTGTAAGGAGCGAATGGGTGACGTTTGGGCTTGTCTGAGAGTAAATCCGATGGGTTGCTCTTGACTGGTGAACACCAAACAGCTTTGATGGCGAATTTCACCGACGCATCTGAGTAACTGACCATATCCTTCGTAACTCTCTCGGTAGTGTCCCGCTCGGTTGCGTCCAATTCTCTCACTACCCCCCAGAACTGATTCAAGATTGTCCAGGACAATCAGACAGCGTGAAGAGCGAAAGTAATCTACCAATCGCAAAATTTTGCCTTCAATTGTTTCTGGCACGTTGATTTCCTGCTCATCAGACAGGAATTGGAGTAAGTCTGTTAGGAGTTTTTGAATGGGTGGGGCATTGCGAAGACTTCGCCAAACCAGATATTCAAACTCACCTTGAACCTGTTCGGCTAACTTTACCGCCAACGCTGTTTTGCCCATTCCACCCATGCCAAATAGAGCAACTAGGCGACAAGTATCTTGCAAAATCCACTGCTTTAGAGTTGTTAGTTCTTCTGCACGTCCATAGAAACTAGAGACATCAACTGCCTCTCCCCAATCTTGGCGAACTTTAGGAATGCCTGACTCACTATTTATGTTGTGGGAAGCTAGGCTCAACTCCTCCGTTTCCATCAATTCATGGTGATGGGGAGACGGGTAGACTGGAGGAGCGGGAGCCTTCCATTGAACGTTTTCACGGTTAGGTTCGGTGTCTGGAGGTTCAGCTTGAAGCGGTGGTAAATGCCGTCTCAATATATATTGAAAATTTTTTCTGGTGATTTTCTCCCCGAACACCTCTGAGAGCGACTTCCAAAGCTTGTAACCGACAGCTTTAATGTATTCAGCACTGTAACCAAAGTCCTGCGCTATCTCCTGGTAAGACTTGCCTTCCCAAGACTGGCGAAACACTATTTCTTGAACATGGTTAAGATGCCCTCGAGTGAGAAGCGCGTTTACAGCAGCTAATGCTTCCTCAACATCCATCTGATAGCCCTCCAGAGGCTCTGATCCGATACCGTCACCAAATTGTGCTATCATTCATAGTCTCCCAATGGCGCTGGCTTGATGATTTTCCAAGGCCGATTGCAATCTGGTATGAGAAAGCAGTCAAAAATGCCCTCTCCCTGACTTGTTCAAACGGTTTCACAGTTCCAGTGAAAAGCAGATTTTGTCCCGATGGCTGTCTTGGAAAGAGGAAGTAAGGACTAAGGAAGAAGATTTTCATCCCTTTATTGGGTGCGTGAAACAAAGCGATCGCATAAGCGAATCAATCAGGACGCCTAGAATTGGCTTGCAGTAGCGCTTCTTGCGCGATCGCAAGGGTTTGACGTAGCCCATAAGGCTTCTTTGCCCCCTTACTCAGTGGTTAGGGGAATCTCTACGATAGCCAGGATTTTCATTGTCACTTTTTCTTCCGAGAGAGTTGCGAATTTGTCACTTTTTCATGCACTAAGTTGTCACTTTTTCTACTCCTCAAAGTAGATGACGGAATGTTTAATAGATACTAACACTTGGTTCGAGGACTTGCAGCAGTACCAGTGATTGCCTCAAAATAGCTCACTTGGTCGTTTTGCCGCAGATATCTGTGGCTCAACGGTGCATCACTTACAGGGTAAGCTTTCCAGTGCAAATCAGTGTATCAACTTCTCCTCAGAGCGTACCCCTGGGATGCTTCAGTTATTTAAAATCGGACATTTGCCAGCTAGGGAATACCCTAGCGGTTTCAGTTCTTTTTTTGACATAAGGTACAATTGATGATAGAGACAGCTTATCTGCCT
>JAIUYC010000846.1 GCA_020216575.1 Coleofasciculus sp. S288
TATTGAGTACTGTTTTGGAGGGGTTGGGAACGATTTGGCCTGGACGAGAAGCGATCGCAAATGTCAATTTAGGCGATGTCTGGCAACATTCTGCCCTAAACGGGGACAGTCTGGGCGCTCCATACGTGCCGTTTCACAAACTCTCCCAGTGGTTAACCTACTCCCTGTTAGAGCCATTGCAAGAACTGGATTGGGAAATTACTGGGCTAAACGAGTTGACGGGTTTAGCTGAATATCGCAATGGCGGGTTGTGTCTGGATTTAGGACTTTTAAAGGTTAAAGATAGCGCCCTGTTACAGGCGCGTCACTTACCCGGGTCTGAATTCATTGTCGAATGGAGAGCGCTCACCGTTAGCTCGTTAGATCGAATTGCCGCCGCCATTCGCCAAAAACTGAACCTTAGTGAGGCGCAACTACCACTAGTGAAAGTCTTACAAGGAGGAACCTGGACAGCAGGACGGCGAATCGCTGCCGAGTTGAGAGAAGGCGGTGTTCCTCCAATTCAAATCGAAAGTGATGGGACAGTCTTTTAAGTAATTCACAATTCTAAATTCAAGAAGGGGAGAACCAAATGCTATCAAGCACCTTGGCTACTTCCTACATGCAAATTAAATGTGTCACGGCTTAGAGGCAAGAGGAAACGGGGATGCGGGCAACAGAACCAGCAATGACGGCTAAAGTCACAGTCATTAACCACCCTTTGGTGCAGCACAAGTTAACGCTAATCCGTCAGGCAGATACCAGCACAGCTAAATTTCGCCAACTCTTAAAAGAAGTTGGCATGTTGTTGGCTTACGAGGTGACGCGGGAGTTACCCCTCAAATATGAAGAAATCCAGACGCCACTCGCCCCGATGCTAGCCCCGATGCTAGCCCCGGACAAAAAGATGGTCATTGTCTCAATTATGCGGGCGGGAATGGGGCTTTTGGACGGTATCCTGGAATTGATGCCCTCAGCTCGTGTCGGGCATATTGGGTTGTACCGCGACCCTTCCACTCTGGTTGCTATTGAGTATTATTTCAAACTCCCCCATGATGTGGCACAGCGAGATATTTTGGTGGTCGATCCCATGCTCGCAACCGGGAATTCAGCCGTTGCTGCTGTTGATCGCATCAAAGAATTCAGTCCCATGTCCATCAAGTTTTTGTGCTTGTTGGCTGCTCCAGAGGGTATCGAGCACTTCCACGAACAGCATCCGGATGTGCCGATTTTTACAGCAGCCATTGATGAACATTTAGATGAACAGGGTTATATTTTGCCAGGACTAGGGGATGCAGGCGATCGCTTGTATGGAACCAAATAATGCCGTCAATCCAATAGCGAACTCGCAAACCCTCTTTCAGAGGTTGTAAGTGAATGTCACTAGTGCAAGCTGGCAGAATAACCCACCCGTACAAATTCTCCCCCTGTTCCCTAAGACTCCTTAGGACTTACGCACTCAGCCAGTTCTGCAACGATAGAATGGGGCTTTCAGCTTCTTGAACAACACTCAGAATAACGAAATTTCGTTTCAATGCGTAAGTCCTACTCCTTATAAGCTAAAGGTAGCTCCTCATGACTAAACCACTTCGACGCAACCCCTTAAAGCCTTTGTCATCGCTATTACTTTTGTGCCTGGGTATAACAGTGTCCTCGGCGCGTCCTGCCTATGCTTGCTCTTGCATGCGACCATCTGCTCCTAATCAAGCTCTAGCAGAGGCTACGGCTGTTTTTTCAGGGCAGGTTACGAATATCGAACAAGTCAGGCTCAAACTAAACGTTACCTTTCGGGTTGATGAGTGGTGGAAAGGGGAGCCAGTTCAAAATATAGTCGTTCAAACTGCTGCAACAACCGCTGCTTGTGGGTATCCCTTTGAAGTGGGTCAGACTTATCTTGTTTATGCTAGTCATCGCCAAGGCAGGCTCCAAACAAATTATTGCTCTCGCACCGCTTTACTGAGTCAAGCTGCTGACGATTTATCTATACTCAGCAAAGCTCTTCCATGCAAGGGAAAGTATCCTGCGCATTGATAGCCAGACAGCATTTAAGCTGCTATGTTTTGCAAAAAAATAAAAAAGCCCAGTATTAACTGGGCTATTCCATCTGATTAAGTACACAATTTAATGCTTTGGGCAGTTGGAAACTCAACCCATTATGTGGACTTTAGACGAAGATAAAGTCCAAAGAGGCAATGACGTTGGTGGTGTCTTCTACCACGGCAATAAGATCACTCTGATAGTAAATCAAGGTGTCATTTAAGCTGTCACCAGACCAGTTTTGGAAGCCCAATGAATAGTCCCCCACACTGCCATGAACTTGGAATTTATCTCCTTCATACCAGTAGAAGTCCGTAATTGTGGCATACCCCAAGCCTAAATAATACGCCCCGAAGGCATCTCCTAAAATAAACGTGTCGGCTCCATCAGAAGTATCTTGTACACCGGGCTGGGAGAAGCTGTAATCTCCACTCAAGACATCGTATTCTCCGATAGTTCCGCCATACCCATTGAGGCTGTCATTACCCGCACCACCACTAACCGTATCGTTACCAGCACCCGTTTCAATCCGGTTGTCGGTGGCACTCCCAATCACGTTGTCATTTCCGGCACCCGTGATGATTCCTTCAAAGTTGAGAATCTCCTCATCATAGAAGCCTGGGAAGCTGGCAACACCGGTTGCCAAGTTGTAGGTTCCTCCCCCTCCCCAGTAGCTGTAATCAACGGTGTCCCACCCGGCACCACCATCCATGTAATCATCACCGCCACCGCCGCTGATCGTGTCATTGCCACCATTGCCGTGCAGCACATTATTGGCACTGTTACCCTCGATGATGTCATTTCCTGAGCCACCGTTGGCGTTTTCGATCAGGGAGCGGGTATCGCCGTTGTACTGGAGGGCGTTGAAGACATGACCCCGGGCGTATTTGTTGGTGCCGAGCTGTGCACGCTGGAAATTGCCGCCAACATCCAGATCGCTCCACCCCCCTGGCGCCAGGTTGATCGCCAAGTTAGTGGTGTAATTCGAGAAGTCGTAGGTGTCAGTTCCGTTCCCGTCCCAGATTGTACGAAAGACTCGATTGCCGCCCGGTGTGCCTTGCCCGACGCCGTTGACAAACATCTCACCCGTGGTAGTCGAGAAGGTGTAGGTCGTGTTGCTGGAATTGGTGTTGAAATTCGCGCCGTACATCTGCTGGATCGCTGCAATATCATACATCATCAGCGACTGTGCATACCCCCAGGTTTCGTTAGAGACACCGCCAGTAGGAGCGCCTTCATAGGAGCGGTAGGTCATCACCGAGAATTCCATCGAGTCACGGTTAGAATTCATGGCAACGT
>JAIUYC010000847.1 GCA_020216575.1 Coleofasciculus sp. S288
AAGCCTTCTACCGCGTAGGCGAGAAAGCGCGTGTCAGCCCAAGGGTCGTCTGGCAAGTAGCCCCCATAAATGCGAATGAAATCGGGAAAGCTGGTCACCAACTGCGGCAGTCCGTCGGTTGGTCCCTTTTCCGTCGCCCCTACAAAGCCAGCTGTACTGGTACTGACCCCTTCGATTGTCTGCGGTGCAGGTTGCTCTTCGATATAAACGCCAGGGTGGAGATATTCGGGCATAGGGGGTTCCTCCTATCATGATGGGTGGGCAGGAATGGTAGTGCGATCGCTGACTTGAAAGTCAAAAGTCAAAAGACTTATATTGCAAGCGTTCCAGTGGTTTTGAAGGTAGCTTTATTTCCGCCGTGATGTATTAGGAAAAGAGGGATTTTTATCTTTATGTTGAGGGCGAAGTGCAGGAGGTCTATCTAGGACTATGGTGGTGAAGGTCTAAGCGAGATTCGCACTGAGTTAATGGGTTGGGTATAGTCTAATTCGTACCGATCTAGAGTTTTTGCATCGAAGTTGGGCGCTGATACGCTAATTTGTAGCGACTCTCGAAGTGGCATTGGCTCTGGAAATTCAAAGTCACCTTGATGATTGGTAGTGGTATTTGCCCCATCTGTCACTGCAACGGTTGCATTTTCAATACCCTGCAACGGATTGTTGAGATCGATTACTCGTCCCTGCAAGCGAACGGGATTGCGCTGAAGCTGGATGAGAACGTTGGTGAGTGGTAAGGTGGTGACCATTGGCGGATCGCCAGCCGACGGTGTTCCCTCACGGGTAAACAGCCACACTTGAGTCACTGGTACACCTTCTAGAGAGATTACGCGGTTGACTCGCTCAGGCTGACCTGGAATCGCTCCTAAATTGAAGTTGAAACGTCCGGGTTGATAATTCGGTACACTCACCTCCAAACGCATCTGATAGGTTTGTTCGGCAATACGCGAAAATGCAGTTTCAGGCAATCCAAAAAAGGCAAACGTCCCATCCGCTTGAATGCGCTTGCCCAAGGAAACGTCCCGACTTTCACTTGTGACGGCATCAATCTCAACTAGCTGAATTGTTAACGCACCGCGTGGTGGCTCTCCAGGCTTGAGGCTGTCTTCAACCCGACCCGATAGCAAGACTTGTAAAGGCAGAGTGGTACTCCGAACTAATGCTGGCAAGCTCATCGTGTGCCTCCATTCTTGGCAACAATCTGATGAATATCTACCAGTTGTTCTCTCACCGGTTTTGCGGTTTCTGGCACGCGGATACTGTCAATTGAGACAGCTTGCACTTGATAGCAGGCGGAAAGACGGTACGGCTGGTTAAAGGCATTCCAAATTCGCGTCATTTCCTCCAGGTTGAGGGGATTGAGAGTTAGACGCACTTCAGGAGAATTGGGTCGTAATTGCGAATCTAAGAAGTTGGCTCGAACAATGGGATAAGCGGCGAACACCTGCATCGCTCGACCCAGCACCAGCAAATCGGCATCCGGTGTCGCGCCTAATGGAGTCAACAAGTAATACAAATTCAGGCTCAAAGGAGGATAGTATTGCTCTCCCATACCTGAGGGAATGAGCGCTTGATTATTCAGTTGTCCATTGGGAAGGACTTGGTAGAGGTATAGGGAAAGAATGGGCTGAGACATTTCTGCGTTCGAGCCACCATTGTCTGCCAGTCGTGCGGGTGAATCTAAAGAAATGCTTTCGACGGAAATATCGCTAGCGATCGCATCATCCCCGCTCAACCCATCAAGTAGCAACTGGCGCAGATAGTTACTGATATCACGTAAAGCTTGAGAATTACTCATCGTATATTTATTCTCCTGCAGAGTTCTCAGTTGCTCAAAGTTGTCTCAAGCTGAGGGAGACAAACCTGTAAGGCAAATGACTTAGTACGTAAGCTCCTTGCAAGATGCCGGGAATAATTAATTCAGCAACCTCAATAGGTTAGGAGTTTTAGTTGGGCTGGCGATTTCCGTACTCTTCTTTGGATTCTTAGACTTAGGCAGCTAAGACAATCTCTGTAAGAATATACTTTATTGAGTCACTTATTGGTGGTTTTATTGCATTTATTTACATAATTAAATTGATGACTCATCTGTTTTTAAAAAAGGTAAAATTTTACTGGGTAGAAACGTTCCCGTTAGTCTCTAAATACAGGTCACCCTAAGAGGGGTTCGGAATTCACAATGGCAACAACTACAGGTAATCGCTTACCTAGAGGACGAATTCCGAACCCCATCAATGACGAGTGGGACTAAAATAGGTAATCAATGGGGCTATAGCATTTACATCTCAAATGTAAATGCTATAGTAATGATTCTCTACTCGCTGTTAGTTCTAGGTTTAATACTTATTCACCACTTTGTATACCCTGACAAGCTAGTTTGATTTCCTGACAAGCTTCTAACGTAAGGGTTAAATTTGCCTCAAAGAATTGCTCGGCTGTTTTCTGTAGGAAATTAATCACTTCATCGGTGGCGATCGCTAACTGGTATAGTTACAACGCGCCAAAAACAGCTTGAACTACCCCACAGACGCCTCAATCGCCCAAGCCAATTTTTTGAGCGATCGCTGGAAATTAATTCTTTAAAACTGACGAATAATTCTTTAATGGACAGGTGTCCATTAAACAGATATTTGTCTAGTTTAAACATTTAGTGTCAAGATTACATAGAGGCTGAAAGCTTTATAGAGAATAGCTTTCAGTCTTTTTGTATTGTATATCTTCTCTAGCTGAGTTGAAAGAGCTATTTGCCTTTTTCCCGAAAATCGACCAAAATTTTTTTAAATAGATAAATGCCTTTTTCCCAGTAATGGCTTTAGCTTATTAGTTTATCTTATGGAATCAGCGGAAACCTTACCTGCTCAAGATGCCGAAGCTACTCAAACAGACCAAGAACAGCCACCAACTCAGGAATACAAAATCCTGATTGAGCTGATTGAAGACCTGGATGAGAAACGGGAGGTAATGCGTAAGATTGAGGCGATCGAGGATATTCTTCAAGCTGCTGACGAACTCAAGCCAGAGAAAATCACACTGTGGGCAGACCAACTAGAAAAGCATCCCAGAACGATAACGCGATGGTTAGAGAGGGTTGAGAAGGAGGGTTTAGCTGCAATAGCTAAAACTACTCGTTCTGATGCAGGTCAACTCAAAGGCTGTAAGCGCTGGAAGCACAGTGTTAAGTACTGGGTAGAGTTCATCATCAATACCTATGAGAAGGCTAAAAAAGCGGGTCTAGGCATGACGCCAAACCTTGTCTATAACCAGGTCAAAGGACACGCTGAACTGGAGTTAGGGTTGAAAGAGGGTGAATACCCTTC
>JAIUYC010000848.1 GCA_020216575.1 Coleofasciculus sp. S288
ATTTCTTAGCTGAAGATAGCTTAACTTTAGCGTTTGTTCAATCGTCTCAAGTTTAAATGGCTAAGAATCTGACCGTGTTAAAACTTGCCTACTGATTGGGCTGGTAATGGGAAATTGGTAATCGGAGCAATAATTTCACCTATACCCTATGCCCAATTACCAATTCCTCCCCCCTCCAAGAGGTTAAATGCCCAATCATGAACTGCTATTATGCCGACACCCAATTCATTGATTTTTTGCGAGATGAACTTGCTCTGTCAACTTCAGCGATTGATGTAGGACTGCGCCAGCGCGAACTGGACAATGGACTACTACCGATGATTCTCTGGCAATACGGACTGGTTTCTATAGAGCAGCTTGCTCGAATCTTTGATTGGTTAGAAGACCAGTATCAATTCCACTTAAGTATCTAATCTTTGTGGATACAATCGCTAAATCTTAAAGCATCGTGGTGTATCGAGTTGGTGTGAATCTCCCCTTAAAAAGCAACTAAACAACACTCGTTGAAGTAAATTAGGAGCCTAAAATGTTCATACTTGAATCGCTGATTACGGTGTCCGGTCTTTATTTCCTGATGATAATTGCCCACAACTCGATGCTGGTATCAGCATTCAAAAATCTATCGAACACATCTGAGTTACAAGACGAAGAAGCTTGAGTGGGTAATGGGTAATGGCTAATGGGTAATGGGAGAATAAGACTCCAAGCAGGGCAATAATTTTACCCATTCCAATCACCAATTACCAATCACCAATCACCAATCACCAATCACCAAATACCAACATCCATGAGTGAACCAAGGGTAATGAAGAAAATCCGCATCAACGACACAACACTTCGGGATGGCGAACAGGCGGCTGGCGTTGCCTTCAGTGTAGAGGAGAAAGTAGGGATTGCTGCCTTCTTGGATTCAATTGGCGTCCATGAGTTAGAAGTCGGCATTCCAGCAATGGGGACAGCAGAAGCACGAGCGATCGCAGCCATTACTAACCTGGGTTTGAGAGCTAAGCTGATAGGCTGGAACCGTGCTGTCCGCTCTGATATTAACGCCTCCATCGCTTGTGGACTCAAACGAGTGCATATCTCCGTTCCTGTCTCTGAAATCCAAATCGCTGTCAAATTCAACGGGCAGTTACGGGTGATGCTGGAACGGCTGAGAGAGACTATTAGCTTTGCCCGTGATCAAGGTTTATTTGTGGCTGTTGGAGGAGAAGATTCTTCTAGGGCTGATGAGAATTTTCTCGTAGACATAGCACATCAGGCTCAAGAATGGGGAGCCGGACGGTTTCGCTTCTGTGATACGGTTGGGATTCTCGATCCCTTCTCGACTTACCGGAAAGTCTGCAAACTGGCCGCGTCTCTGTCAATCCCCGTTGAGATGCACACGCATAACGATTTGGGGCTAGCTACAGCGAATGCGATCGCAGGTATCAGAGCCGGAGCCTTATCTGTTAATACTACAGTGAACGGGTTAGGTGAAAGGGCTGGCAACGCTGCCTTAGAAGAAGTGGTGATGGCGCTCAAGCGGATTTATGACATGCAACTGGGCATTGACACCCGACGTTTGCTGGAACTGTCGCAACTAGTCGCAATGGCATCAGGCTGTTCCGTACCCCCTTGGAAGGCAATTGTTGGTAAAAATACCTTCACTCACGAATCCGGCATTCATGCGGCTGGCATTCTCAAAAATCCTCTCACCTACGAGCCTTTTGCCCCAGAAGAAGTAGGTTGGGAGCGTCGCTTGGTGGTAGGCAAGCATTCAGGGCGGCATCTAGTGTCCAACCTGCTTCAGCAACACGGTGTCAGCCTTAGCCCAGAGGAAACTTGGTCTGTTTTGGAAGCAGCGCGAAACCTATCAGTAAAAGTTAAACGAAGTCTCACTGAAGAAGAACTCCTAAGTTTAGTCCCCCAAGAGAGGTATGCCCATGTTGTCTGATGAAATAGAGCTAGAGCAACCCCCTGTATTTGAGCTGGAACAGAAAGTACGAGTTCGCAAGCTCATCCGCAACGATGGCACATTTCGGGGTAAGGATATCGGCGCACCACTCGCAAAAAAGGGTGATGTTGGTTATGTCGTCTATATCGGCACATTTTTGCAAACTTACTATATCTACGCGGTGCATTTCATAGAAACGGGATACATCGTGGGTTGTCGCAAAAAAGAATTAGAACTCGTTGAGGAAGAATCATGAAAGTCATGCTGCGCCAGAATTGTGCTGGAAAACTAACAGTCTATGTTGCCAAAAAAGACCTGGAAGAAGAAGTAGTAAACCAAACGATAGGAGAGGAAGGAAAAATTTTCACCCTAGCAAATGGTTGGGAGTTATCCATTCCCAAGCTAGAAGAACCCCTCAAACTTCCGCAGACAGTAGAGGCGAAGCGGCTTTCATAATGTTGAAAATAGGGGTCAGGGGTCAGGGGTTAGGGATCGTAGAGACGCGACATGTCGCGTCTGTACAGGAGTCAGGAGTTGTAGGGACGGGTTTAACCCAGATATCTACTCTCCACAAATCTCCACAAATCAACTCGATAAACCCGCCCGTATTGTGAGTTAAAGTAGAGAGATTTCATTCCTACTCCTTCAACTCTACAGTAAGCTTTTTAAATTTTTTCAACGTTCGCTCCATTTATTTTGCTCATTTAACCCTGCTTGGTTGTTCAGATCCCCGACTTCTTGAAGAAGTCGGGGATCTTAGCGTTTATCCAAAGGCTATTAACGTAGCTGTACGGATGTAACACCCGATATTCCATAAAAGATGTGTAAGTTCTAAACCTGACACAAGCCTTAATTTAAGTCTGCGGAAGCGTGGGTGTAGCATTTTTTTGGACAAATCCTCGAACAAGCCTGACAGCCAATACAATTCTCTGGATTGGCAATCGTCATTACCTTGCGTTCACTTTCTTCTTCGTCTTCATCCTCTACAAACTCACCCTCTTCATTGAGTGCCTTCAGAAGTAGAACATCGCGACCACATACTTTCAAACACCTGCCACAGCCCAGGCATTTACTGTGATTAACTGACTCAACGAATTGGGGAGTCCAAGGTTTGCCACCACGGGTCAAACTAGCTACTTGTGTCATAAGATACTCTCCTTTAAATTTGACTGCGAGTATTTTTTACCCTTTTAGTATATTAGCTCGAATGCTCTCTATATTTTGTTAAAAAAAAAGCTATTTTATAAATTAACTTCTGGGGCTTTTATAAAAATATTTTTCACCTAGTTAACAGACTTTTTCTATTAAAACTAATTACGAATAATTACCCAATAAAAGTAAAAAAACCGAGATGGTTTAGTCCTCTTGAGAGGAT
>JAIUYC010000849.1 GCA_020216575.1 Coleofasciculus sp. S288
GCTCAGTTCCTCATCCCGAATTTCCAGTGTGATTGCTGCTCCTTGCTGCAAGTTACCATCAATGTCCAGGATGACTAACTTTCCCATTGCTGTCGATTTTAGATCGCGAAGGCTTCTGTAAAACTGGCACTTCCTAACACTACTTTGACACTAAATCGCTCTCCCCACTGACCAGCAAACTCATATTGAAGGAATGTGTCCGTCTCGCTAGCAGTAATTTCCCGAAATATGTCCCCAGATTCTGTGAGGACTTGCAATTTCAGTTGAGAGGGTAGCGCTATCTGCTCATCCACAGAACACAGTTGCAGATTGATAACCAATGTTTCTCGATCCTCTGGCTGAAGGGTAAGTACCAACACCAGCGCATGACGGCTAAAGTCTGTCTCCAACTCAATTTGTTTTGCCCGTCGCACAGGTGCTAGTCGCATAGCTACAGGCAAAGCCAAAACGTCTTCGACGGGTTGCCAACCTGCCTCAAAACGATTTTGCAACCAGCGGCTCAACTGCACAGGCAACTCAAGTCCATCTAGGTACTCAAGCATTGCCTCTAGGGGTTGAAGGTCAACAATTGGAAGTACCTCGGCTTGATTAACTGTTGCAGGAGCAAATCCTAATAGCTCTACTGACTCTGTGCTAAGGCCAAATTGAACTGCCACATAGCCAATCCGGTCTTGCATTACTTCTGATGGTAGTGTAATAACCGTCTCCCCTGGCAGTACGGGACGGCACTCTAACTTCCCCAGGTTCGGCAGCACTAAATCCGCTACATCAAATAAGGCACGCAGACTGGGATTCCAACTGTCACTTACACTTAGGTCTGGTTCGTATGCCAACCATTGCAAATAGCGGTGAACTGCCCAAACTGCCAGCGTATTGAGGTAAACGCGCAGTCCTTTTTCGGGGGTGGACTGTTCGGCAGCAAATTGTCGCGCCAGTTGATGGGCGCTGCTAATTAGAGGCACAGTGAGACAAGGTGGGGCGGTGCTGTTCATAGTTCTGCTTCGGGTTGATAGCCTAGATTCCTGGCAATCGTTCGCAGGAGCGGAAGTCCCTTATTTTTCCAATGCCAGTTCAGGGTGTGGTATTTAACGTTTAAATCGCGTGCTAAGTCAACCAGCTTGTCTGGTGGCTGTTTTAATAGCAAACGCTGGCTGAGTACTTGGCAGTTACAGTGAGGATGGGCACGAGGATGACAAAGCCGAAGTTTTTTCTCTGGGTCTTGGTCGATATATTGCTTTAGCCTGACACCGATTTTGACATTTTTTTGCCGTTCCTGCTCCTGTTTAATCTGTGCTTCTATTTCCCAGAGGGTAGAGGCACGTTCATCAGGAAGTTGACTGGCAAAGGTTTCACCTCCTGCCTCACTAATCGGAACATCGAGGGAAAGCGGGAACTGTTGTGTATGCAACCCTCGCACTCTATATCTCAGACGCAATTTGAGGTTAATCCAATTTACCAAACTCTCTTCTAGCGAAGGCTTCATGGGGTCAAATTCCCCTATCTCCTCACTCAGCTTCATCAACGTGTCATCCAGAACTTCAACGTAATCCGGGTGAGAGGATTTCGCTAATCCTGGAAGTTGCTGAATTTCTATTACTAACTGATTCATCGCTTTTCGCCAGCTTAGGCTTCCTTTTGGATGCTGGCGCACTGTCTCAATCAGTATGCGTAGCTGCTCATCCCGCTCATTCATAAAAACTGTAACGCTGCTTCCCCACCGACTTTCCCAGTTTTCCGGAGGTGCGTTCGTCATGCACCCCAGCGTGCGGTCAAAAACAGTGGTGAGTTAAGGTATCAAAAATTTTCTTTCTCCCCGCGTCTCCACGTCTCCGCGTCTCCGCGTCTCCGCGTCAGTCTCAACCAACTGCTTATAACTACACCCTGCACCCCACTCACTTGCCGCCTCTAAGTTAGCCCATTGCAGGCGGGGTTTTGTAAAGTTTTGTAAAAGAATGGGGGATATCTCCTCAAAATTTCTTTCCTGAGCATGAGAGAGCAGTAGATCGATACTCAACTTCAGCCAGGAGAGCAGAGCAATGAACCACTTCTCAATCTTGATGCACTTTTTGCGCGATCGCGAAAAATTTCTGGAAGAGATTAGTAAAGGAATACGGCTGGAACACAAAATTGTTGCCTTACTGCTGAGTAGTTCATTCTTTTTTGCCATCTATGGAGCCATTATTGGCTCGTCCAGTGGTTTGGTACAACTGTGGATTTCAGCCCTCAAACTACCCGCATTATACTTACTGACGCTAGTTATTTGTTTGCCTGCTCTGTACTTTTTCGATATCATTTCAGGTTCAAATCGTAGCTTTGGGCAATACGTAGCTTTGCTGTTAGCGTCTATGTCATTGATTAGCGTGATGCTGTTTAGCTTTGCACCCATCACGCTGTTTTTTCGTCTCTCCATCAACGACTATACATTCTTCAAAATCCTGAATGTAGGGATTTTCGCCTTCACGGGATTGATTGGGATTAATAGCTTTTACCGGAATTTAATCTTTATTCATGACCAAGACTCTGGAAACCTGAAAAAGCACACAGCTATAGTCAAGGCTTGGTTAGTTCTCTATGGCTTTGTCGGTAGTCAATTAGGATGGACGCTCAGACCTTTTTTTGGAACTCCCGATCAACCCTTCCAACTCTTCCGCACTGAGCTAGACAGTAATTTTTACTTGCATATTTGGCAAGTCATTACTGGTGCATTAGGTTCTCATTAAGCACATCACAGGAGCTAACCGATATGCAAGCGGATTTAGAAAATTTGCGAATAACCAAGCAGGAGGTAGAAGCATTTGTTGATTCAGATAGTAAGACGGCTCTAGCCCTGGAATTCCATCGAGGATTTATCCTCAAAGATTCAAAACAGATGCTATCAGTTATTCTGACCGAAGTGTTTCTCTTTATTATCCTTTTAAGTTTCATCATGCCTGTGAGTTTGATTGTGCTTCGCAATGCTGGAACGTTACCGAATAATCCGGCTAGTGTCATCCGGTTATTTAGCTTAATTTTCGGCATCTGTTCGTTGGGAATGTTGCTGTGGAACATTTATCTCTGGCAACAGGCTAAGCAAGTCAAATCGTTGGCTAAGTTAATGGATAAGGTCGATAAATACAATCATGTAATTCAAGCGATCGCACTCATTGACCAACTAGAAGCAGTAGATTCCTCCCCTTCTCGGTTTAGCAACCCTAACTCTCGCCAAGAAGTCCTTGAAGTCATGAGTATTACCAAAGAAACTCTAAGCAGCGCTTTGAAAATGGAAAAGCTGATTAGGAAATATCACAACTCTCTTGGCACTTCTCATGAAC
>JAIUYC010000850.1 GCA_020216575.1 Coleofasciculus sp. S288
AGGAAAGTTTTAACAAGCTCAAACAGTTTACGGCTGATGCATCCCATGAACTGCGTAGTCCTTTAACTGCAATTCAAGCATCGGTCGATGTCATGCGGAATCATCCTGAGCGCATTCATCCAAAGGATGCCAAAAAATTAGCTGCCATTGCTAGCGCTACGGCTCAAATGAGCCATCTAACCCAAGACTTACTGTTTTTAGCGCGTACTGATGTAGCTGTGTCAGCGCCAGTCCACGAATGGACATCAATTTCCCTGAATAAAGTTTTGCAGAATTTGGTGGAATTGTTAGAACCATTTGCTCAGGATAAAGAAATTGTTCTCAAGTCTCAGTATTCAGCGAAGGTTTCTGTGATTGGGGATGAAGCTCAACTGACCCGTTTATTTTCTAACCTCCTAGAAAATGCTCTCCAATACACGCCCGCTGGCGGCAAAGTCGTTCTGGGTCTAACCAAAAACAATCGGTTCGCCATTGTCAGCGTTAAAGACACGGGCATTGGGATTGAGCGAGAAGAGCTTCCATTTGTTTTTGACCGCTTCTGGCGTGCTGACAAAGCCCGGTCTCGCCGCCAAGGTGGAACGGGATTGGGTTTAGCTATAGCCCAAGCTATTGCTCAACGTCATGGGGGAAAAATCACACTCAGTAGTCAGGTTGAAGTTGGTAGCTGTTTTCAGGTTCGTCTGCCCTTGCTTGACTCAATTCAAAAATCTCGTAAACGGCAGGATGAACCGAGCCAAACTGCACTGAAGAAGCATTCCACAAACGGTACCCCCTGAAATTTTTTGTTAAAATTTGCGACCCTTCAGCATCTAGAACGGCTTGCTGTGGAGATTCAAGACAGCGGAGATTTCAAGTTCGGTGCGTCCCACCGTATTTGTCCATTCTTTTATCTCGAAGCTAGTTGCTTGAGATGAATGATAAATTTACCTTATGATTTTAGGGCAGAGGATCAACCTATCCCATTAATTTGGGTCAGATTTAGGGTGAAGGCGAGCAAATCGAAATTTGTGAGTGAGGAGTTTAACGGTATGGAAACAATGACTCGATTGGGTCAATCGGTTAGTATTTTTGCTGCGATCGCGATTGCAACGGCGGGAATGGGTGTTCCTGCGATCGCAGTTCCTAACATTACAACCTCTGAGGAAAGTTTGCAACTGGCACAACAACTCTCGCTTGTAGGACAATGCCGTGCTGCCAAACTGCAAATTCCTGTGTTCAGGACGGCTGATGCGACGAGTGAGGCGTTAAGACTGCTAGCCACCAATGAGCAAGTGACACTGGCAGACCCGGCAGTCGATCTCAATGGTTTTATCGGCATCAGTGCTCCGATTCGAGGCTATGTGCAAGCCACTAACCTCAAGCTTTGTAATGATAGTGGTGACCTCGGTACTGTACCTCGTGTAAGTTCAAATCTTTGCCGTCAAGTAGCTCGACCACCGCAGGGTTTACTGATTCGTCGAGAACCCAGGACTACAGCCGCATTAGTGGGTGAGGTCGCTTATTTAGGGCGGGTGACTCTCACCAGCAATCCTCCAACGGAGAGAAAAGGGGAGGGTCGTAGCTGGGTACAGATTTCCTCCCCTGCTAGGGGTTGGGTTTCTAATGGTTTGGACACACAACCAGAAAGCAATTTAGCTTACTGTCCGTAAGGTGTGATGAGTTAAGGATAAGCAAGAGCGGGATGGGGAAAAATGCGATCGCGCTCTTGCTGAGTTTACCCACAGATTGAAATCTGAGGCTATACAAACAAAACCTGCCTAGGCAGGTTCAGATTTCTAGATTTTTTGAAAAGATAATCCCCTGATCTAAGTTAGCTCAAACCATGTCAAGATTCGACAGTAAACTCAATGCCTCACACTCTACAAACCAACCCATTATTAAAGTAGTTGAGCCAAACTTAATTAAAGATAAGTCACTAACTTCAAATGTTCCAAAATCAGGCAAAACAACATATCTACCCGGAACTGAACCCAGCATTGAACAAACCTATTATTGGCTAACTCGGCTAGCACGTCAGCTCAAACAAGACAAGTCTACAGAGTTCCTAATTGAAACAATGCAGCCATCCTGGTTAGAAAATTCGACTCAAAAGGGGCTCTATCAGGTGGGAATCGGGCTGATAACCGGGTTAATCGTTGCGCTGATTTATGTCGGAACAACTGGACTCATTGGTGCAAGTATTGGTGGGTTAAGTTATGGAGTAATTTTAGGGTGTACTCAAGAAATTTATCCCATTACTCGTCTTAAATTCTCTCTCGAATTTACCAAATCTAAATTATTACCTTCTATCCTAGAAGGGCTTTGGTGGGGGCTAATCTACGGGATAATTGATGCGCTAATTTGTTGGTTGCTTTGGGGGCTAAAGTGGCTATTTTTAGGAATGGCTGATTCTTTGGTTTGGGGGCTAATAGAAGGATTCATTTGGGGAATGTTAGTTCCAAGATTTTATCATCCAACCGTCAGCAATCAAGCCATTAAAGAATCAGCCCTAAATGCTGGAATTTTTACCGTTATTGGTGGCTTAGCCTGGGTAGTCCTTTATATGGGAGTCCTCATAGCGGCGAGAGAACCGCTAGACCCCCTCGATCTGTTGATTGATGGCATCGGGAATGGAGTATTTTTTGGTATCTATGTTGGGGGTTTAGCTTGCATTCAACATGTTTGGCTGCACTTGATTCTCAAGCAGAGTGGAGCTATCCCGTGGAATTATGCTAAATTTCTCGACTATGCTACTGAACTGGGGTTCTTGGAACGGGAGGGCGGACGCTATCGCTTTATTAATGACACAGTGCAGGAGTATTTTGCTCAGATGCCACTGAATGACGGCGAGGTAACGCAAGATTAAAGCAATTTGCAATCATTAAGCTGAAATGCGCGGTATTCTGCCCAGAAAGCGCAAATTGTGAGTCCCTTAAAGTAGAGTCTTTGATAAGGAAATCCCTCAACACCATCGTGCAGTACGTCTATCGATCGCTCGAACCAGTCGTCAAACTCAGTAAAAACGTCTGCCTTCGCCGCATTGCCTGCTGGCTTTTCATTTGGCTGCTGGTGCTGACGACACCTGCGATCGCTCAACCCTCCTCAAGCCCAGCCCCAACTGATATGCTGCGGCAGATGCAGGAACAAATTGACGAAGAACGGTCTAAGGTTTCAGAAGAGCGCGATCGCATCTCAGACATCGAACAATCCGCCCAAGAACGCCTCCGTGGCATACAGCTTAACATCCAGTCCACTGACATCGCCTACAAGGATTACGAGTTTCAAATCCAACTTGCCAACAAGCGCCTCAAAGAATTGCAAGTAGACTTG
>JAIUYC010000851.1 GCA_020216575.1 Coleofasciculus sp. S288
AGGCTTCTTCTCCACTGTTGGCAGTCAAAACATTCAGACCGCCTTGCTGTAAACAGCGGGTGATAATTTGCATATCGGTTCTGGAATCTTCCACAACTAAAGCAGTACTCATATTAGTTACCTCTTGAATAAACAACAGAAATTGGTAATTGGTCAGTGGTTAGGGGTTAGTGAATAATCCTGACAACTGACACCTAACGACTAGCTACACTCTGCTCTAAATGCTTGCAGAGTATGCTTAGTACTATCCCAGCATCTATAGGTTTACTGAGAAAATCTGATGCACCGACAAGCTTTGCTCGTACCCGATCTACGATGCCGTCATTTCCAGTCAAGATTACAATCGGCGTATTGCGGAACTCATCAAGTTGCCGTAACTTGGCGCAAATTTCATAGCCGTTTGTATTTGGCATTATGAGATCCAAAAAGATTGCATCGGGTTTTCGGGCTAGCAAAATTCCGAACGCTCGTAGACCATCCTCCACGCTGACAAACTGATACCCTGCGGCAGTGAGCAGTGCTTCCATGGTTTGGCAAACTAAAGGACTGTCATCCACACAAGCTATCAACAGATCCTTTGACCTTGCCAAAGTGGTAGGCGTCTTAGGAATTGGGCACGAAACCGGAGAAGCTAGATCGGGGATGTTAATCAGTTCCACTAAGCCCGATTGAATGTAGGGCAGGAGTGAACGAGTGACTTGCACAACATCTCGCTTCATCAGTACAGCTAGGTCACGCAGACTGCGTTGACCGTTCAGCAGGTAGGCCAGGGTTTGGAAAACCCTCTCTGATGTGCGTTTTTGGAGTTCCTCAGGGTGTTTGATTATGGGAGCGCTATCGAAAGAATGACCCATAACCTTTGCCCTGAGCCAACCTTTCCAAAGCTGTTGAACGTCTGCAATGACTTGCTGCACGTCAATCAAGTCAAGTTGCGTCGATAACGAGCTATCTTGCCTGATTTGATGAGTTACGTCCATCACTTGTACGACATCAAACAACACTTCAACGATGACTGCTCGAATGATTTGGGCGGCTTGTTCGGGCGCGATTTTTTGCTGTGTTACCCACAAACGCAACAGTTGATATTCCCAGCAGGTTTTGAAGTCTTCAGCAGGAATAGTAGCCAAATCGCGTTGCAATACTGAGCTATGGGTCAGTATCTGGGGGTAGTAAGTGGCTAAATTTCTGTGCCATCGTCTCACGGGATGAATTCCTCCAGTCGCATACATGATGCTACCTAGGAAGAAATAAAAGCTCCATTGTTGTCCCTTTGAACCTGTCAATACCAGTTCACCGCTAAATCGAAGTTGCCTCAAATTTCCGAGAAACCGAATTGGCTTCAACGCAGTAAACAGGTTAAGAGAGGATGGAGGGGAAGTTTGTTGAGCTGTTCTAACCACGCTGTCTCCGTGACTCATTGAGTGAGAAAACATTCCTCAAATCTTTTAGGCGTCTGAAGTAAGCCAAGATGCACTAAAGACATGGATTTAGTAAGAACCAAGCGCTAAATTTCAGCTGATCGCTACTTGATTGGAAAGTGCAGAAATTTATCTTTTTCATTGTTGCTCTGATTGCTAAGCCAGATTAATGGGCTGCTTTCTGAAGAGCCATGAGCTGGGATTTCAGTAGCTATTTCCTGCACGTAAAATCCTCTAATCGCAAGTTTAACCCTGGGAATTTGATGGCTGATTTTATCTAATTCTCCGTTGAATTAGCGCCATTCGACAAGGGCGTTTACTAAATCATCATATCTGTATTGTAAACACCTATAACCTCAAAGATTGTATTGTATTACAACGCCTCCTATTTGTCTTACAAAACATAAATGTATTACAGAATTCCTATTAACTGTATTACATGAGATGGCTTGTTACACCTTGTTCTAAGTACTTGTGAATTGTCCGCAACACCGTCTCAGAATTGACTGGTTTACTGAGAAAAGCTGATGCTTTCACCAACTGAGCATGAGCCTTGTCAACAATACCGTCGTTTCCCGTCAAGATGACAATTGGAGTATCACGGAAAAAAGAAAGTTTGCGTAACTGAGCGCAAAGTTCATAGCCATTAGTATTTGGAATTACTAGGTCTAAAAAGATTAAATTAGGTCGATGAGTTAGCATTGTTGAGATGGCTCGCAGTCCGTCATTGACGCCAATAAACTGATAGCCTGCTGCCAGAATCAACGTTTCCATAGTCCGACAAACCCAAAGATCGTCATCGACACAAACAACTAGAGGTTTGGTGGAAGCAACCAGACCAAATGGTGTTTCGGGAACAGAAGCATCAATTGGAGGGGGTAAGTCAGGAATGTTAATGAGTTCTACCAACCCCAGTCGAATGTAGGGCAGCAGAGAATGGGTTACTTGCACGACATCTCTCTTAATCTGCACAGCGATATCGCGCAACGTATGCCGCCCGTCTAGTAAGGTGGTTAGAGTTTGGTAAACGTTTGCTGATGTCCGTTTCTGGAGTTGTTCGGGTTGCTTGATTAGGGGGGCTTGGTTGGGAGAATAACCAGAAAGCTGAGCCTTCCACCAAGATTGTAAAAGCTGCTGAACGTCTGCAATGATTGGCTGAACCTTAAGCAAGACAAGTTGTGAAGATAGAGAGCGGTCTGGCTTGATTTGATAAGTTGCATCTGTAGCTTGCGCTAGGTCGAATAACACCTCTAAGACGATTGATTGAATAATTTTAGTGACTTGTTCTTGGGTGATTTTATGCTGTACAACCCATAAGCATAAAAGTTGATACTGCCAGCATGTTTTCAAGAGGGTGGGTGAGATCTCGTCCAGATCGCTGAGTTCTACTGGAATGTGAAAAAGCATTTCTTGGCAGTAAGCGGTTAAGTTTCGTTGCCACCGCCTCACTGGATGAGTGCCTCCTGTCGCATACATGATATAACCTAGGTGTAGATAGAAGACCCATTGCTTTCCCTTGGGGCTTGCCCATACTACTTGACCACTAAACTGAATCGGCTTTAATGTTTCGAGAAATTGAAGTTGCTTACAAGCAGTAAATCTACTGGCATCGAGAAAAGGAAAAGCTGCTTGAGTAGCTTTTAGTGATTCCATGACTAGTTGACTCAAAAAATATCGTTGACCCCAGGTAAGCGTTGTCAGATTCAAGGCAGGCAAAAACCTTGCCAATGCTGTACTGATTGGCAAAAAAAAGTTTCTTGGGTTAGTGCAGTAGAAGACGAGTAATTTAAACTTTGTAGAGATGCACTACAGTCTTACTGCTGCCGTCAAACCTATTTCTGCGTGATTGCACGCAAACCTTTGAATCAATCTGTATCATAGACAAT